>JAGPVI010000236.1 GCA_018067115.1 Bizionia sp.
TTACAGATACGCACTTGGAGCTCTCTAATCCCGATGGGCCGACAGCTAAGTTTAAAAAATCTGAATAAGACATTTTAGTCTGTTATAAGCATATTAAAGCGTTCATAACTATTATATTTGGTCTGATTTTTAATAATTTAAGTTGCTAACTTTTACTTTCTAAAATAATTTGGTGTGCTTCATTTAAAATATCTATAAGTACGGTATCGTTTATAGAAGCTGTGGTTGTGTAACGCAAAGACATCATTTTCTTTCTGTTTTCGGTAACTTGAAATTCTTTGTGTGATTGTATTTTATGTCCTAAAACAAAACCAACGTCGACGTATTTCTTTTTTAAATTCATATTAAAATAACAAAAAGGTTTATCCAAATAATAATAAAAAGGCATACCCCATTTGTTCTTTAAAACAATACCTGGCAACGTATTTTCTACTAATAATTGTAAGTGAAAAAGGATATCTCTATATGGTAAGGGCGCATTAACTATATAGTTTTCTGATGGATTCATTATTGTATATTTAAGCGTTTACTAATATAAAAATTTAATTAGAGAATATTTATCTTGTTTAAACCAATTAAATAACTTTACTTTGTTTTTCAAAGTACTTTACTATGGAGCCAAAAGATTATTTAAAAGATATTAGTGAAATTAAAAACTTAATGAATAAATCCTCGCGGTTTATATCACTAAGCGGTTTATCTGGTATACTTGCAGGTATTTATGCCCTAATTGGTGCCGCCATTGCTTATTATATTGTAACAAACTCTACTCGTGGATATTTAATTTTAGATGGTACTATTTTTAAAATTAGTGTAGGGATTTTAATAGCAATCGCCGTTTTAAGTATTGTTACCGCTATTTATTTAACAACGAAAAAAGCCAAAAAAGTTGGCGAAAGTATTTGGGATTCCTCTTCAAAACGTTTAATAATTAACTTTCTGATTCCTTTAGTTTCAGGAGGCGCTTATATTTTGATTATTTTAGACCAACAGCGCTACGGACAAACAGCTGCCTTAATGCTTATTTTTTATGGTTTAGCTTTAATAAATGCGTCAAAATATAGTATTGGAGACATTCGGTACTTGGGAATAACGCAACTGATTTTAGGGTTAATATGTGCTTTATTTCCCGGATACGGCTTTTGGTTGTGGGTTATAGGTTTTGGATTTATGCATATTATTTATGGTACTATTATGCACTTTAAATACGACAGTAATTAAGTAAAATACGGTTTAATGTGTTTACAAATTATGTATCGCATCGTAAAAGATAATTACCTTAGCAAAATATTATATGAGTATTATACATAACATAAACAAAGTTTTCGATCATAGGATTAGGCTAGGCATAATGTCTGTTTTAATGGTAAATGAATACGCAGATTTTAATACTCTTAAAGAATTATTGGGCGCTACAGATGGTAATTTGGCAAGCCACACTAAAGCCTTAGAAAAAGCAGAATATATTAAAATTGAAAAGCAATTTATTGGCAAAAAACCTAATACACGCTATAGTACTAGCCCACTTGGTAAAGCCGAATTTAAAAAACATATTAACGCTTTAGAAAAATTAATTAATAAACAATAACCCTTTTTTTTAATCAATCACTTTGCAATTCAAAGTACTTTAAAATAAAAATATTTATGGAATACTCGAACGACAACAACAGCAATCAACATCATTCTTCACAAAAGAAAGCACCTAATAAAGTCGCTAATTGGTTAAAAACATCCATTACAGCGCGCTTAGCTATGGTTGGTTTTTTAACCTTAGCCCTATTAATTCCGCTCTCATACATAAGTAGTTTAATTCGGGAACGCGCTTTTAGGCAAAGTGATGTTGTACAAGAAATAAATGCCAAGTGGGGAGAAAATGTAATTGTTTATGGCCCTATTTTAAAACTGCCCTACAAAAGTTATTCTGAAAAGAAAACCTATAATGATAAAACAAAAACACATACTACAGAAATAGAAACAGCTATACAGTACGCTTACATATTCCCTGAAACTTTAAACGCAACCGCAAGTGTAGAGTCTAAAACACTTAATCGTGGTAATTACGAATCTGTTGTGTATACCTCAGCTATGGATTTTAAAGGTGATTTTATCTCTCCAAATTTGGAAACTAAAGGCATTAAAAAGGAAGATATTATTTGGGATCAAGCTTCTTTTATTGTAAAAACTTCTAATTTAAAAGGAATAAAAGGAGAACTAAAAATTAAAGTAAATACTAATGATTATGCTTTCGAAACTAACTTTAATAACAATGAAAATGAGAATTATAATCATTTAGATATTTTAGAATCTACTTTTATAGACACCAAAGATTTACCGACACTATCAGGTCAAAAAATGGCCTATAATTTTAAAATGTCGCATAACGGAAGTGCGCTTTTACAAATTATCCCCATTGGTAAAACCACCACATTATCTATGGATTCAAACTGGGAGAACCCAAGTTTTATAGGTGAATTTCTACCTAATGATAAAACCAAGGAAATTTCTTCTGATGGTTTTAAAGCCGATTGGAAAGTTACCCATTTAAATCGCGCCTTTTCTCAACAGCATTTAGGTAATATTCCAACATTAAACCAATATGCTTTTGGTACCAAATTTTTAATACTGGTAGACGATTTTCAGCAAAGTGAACGCTCGGCTAAATATGGTTTTTTGGTTATTGGCCTTACGTTTTTGTTATTCTTTTTAATACAAACACTAAGTAAAATTAATATTCATCCGTTTCAATATTTAATGATCGGACTCGCCCTACTTATGTTTTACACCCTTCTCGTATCTATAAGCGAGCATAGTAATTTCTTTAAAGCCTATATAATTGCTGGTACAGCCGTTATTTCACTTATTACGCTATACTCCAAATCGGTATTAAAAAATTGGAAGTTTCCCTTTTTCGTTGGGCTTTCTTTAACTGCTTTATACAGCTTTATTTTTGTGATTATTCAATTAGAGAACTATGCCCTAGTGGTTGGAAGCCTTGGGTTATTTACCATACTAGCACTAGTTATGTTTGTATCTAGAAAAATAGATTGGAATAACGGGTAAGCAACTACTGCACCTAATATGTACCTGCGACGCCTGCCTTAAAATACCGTCGCGGGTGCTTATACAAAAAACTAAAAACAAATGGATCTCATTTCACAAATAGGAAAATATATTGCCCTAGTCAGTTTTATAATTGGCACAAGTCTTACCGGACTGTATTTACATTTAAATCGCCCCAACTCTATGGAAGAATTAGGCTTCTTTTATATTGTTATCGCGTGTGTTATAAATAGTATTTATTTTCTGTTTTTAGTCATTATGCTTTTAATAAATAAGAAGAACAAATTTCCTAGAATAGAAGCGAGTCTATTAATGCTGATAAATATTCCAATAGGTCTTTTTTATAGCTATATAATTATAACACTAACTCCAAACTTATAAAATTTAAAAATACTCCCGAATGAAATTACATTTTAACCGTCAATTTTTCATCCTATTTATATTACTTTTTCTAACTGAAGTAGCCATTGCCTTCTTTCTAAAATCTGGATTTATACGGCATACCTTTGGCGATTACTTAGTAGTTATTATGCTTTTTTATGGCGTAAAAAGTGTTTTTAAAATAGCTGCTATTCCCCTTTCTCTGGGTGTTTTAATTTTTGCCTTCAGTATTGAGTGCCTACAACTTACTCCTCTTTTAAGCGCTTTAAATTTAGAAGACAGCACATTAGCAAAACTTATTTTAGGCTGTAACTTTAGCTATCAAGATTTAATCGCATATACCTTAGGAATTGTTACGGTTTTAATTATTGACTTTAAATTCTTTAAAAAATGAAAGCATTCACTTTATTAATGCTTAATCGCCAAAAAGTAAGTACAATTGTAATTGCTTCGGTGATATGTGCATTTATGTTACTCACTTTTAGAATAACATATACAAACACTCCTTACTTCTTGTTTTTAATTTGGAATTTATTCTTAGCAGGTGTCCCCTTTATAATCACAACATATTTAATAAGCCTAAAAACACCCTATAAACTTTCTATTGTTTTTTACTTTACAATTTGGTTAATATTTTTACCCAATGCCCCATATATTGTTACCGATTTTTACCATTTGCGCTTAAGCCATTCTCATTTAATTTGGCTCGATGCATTAGTTATTTTCTGTTTTGCTATTGCAGGGCTAATCCTGTTTTACTTTTCGTTAAGTGATATGTATACTACAGTATCGTTGTATATTAAAAAAAAATATGTGAAAGTTGTAATTTATGGTTCTTGTTTCCTCTCTGGGCTTGGTATATATCTTGGTCGGTTTTTACGTTACAATTCTTGGGAAATACTAAGTAATCCCGCACAACTTATTAAAGATTGTTTTTCGATTTTACTATTTCCGAAAGCACATATTCAAGCTTGGTTATTTGTAATATTAACAGGTTTTGTGCTTAGTGTAGGTTTTTACTCCTTTAGAGTACTTATTGATAAAAAAGAAGTTTAATACAAAAAAAAACCACGTGCTTAGTCTAGCCCGTGGTTTTTATATTTTATAATAAAATAATATTACTCTTTACCGTCTACATAATCTTGTAAGTAAGCAAAACGGCGTGATAACTTACCATCTTCGGTTGTTATACGTGCGCGCTTTAAAATACCCCGCTCATCATCATTATAAAAGGCAGGGATAACGTGTTCTAAAAACATCTCTCCAAACCCTTCACTGGCATCTTTTGGTAATTCGCAAGGCAAATTATCTACAGCCATTACGGTGATTGCATTTTTAGCATTGTAATCGACTTCTTGTTCTGTTTTAGGATCGTAACCATAAAACGGATCTGCTATAGTAGATGGGCGAATAGTGCATGCCACAGGACCATCTATATCGCAAGAAATATCGGCTACTAAATTAATTCGGAAATCGGGGTGTTTAGCATCGTCTCTAGTGAATAAAAACGGCGCACCGTCACCGTAAAAATGCCCTGCGATAAACATATCGGTTTCTTTAGCATAGGGCATAAAATTACTTGTATAACCTGCAGGATCTCTATAAAACTCGTGCTTTTCGCCTACTTTACCATCGCTGCGTTTTGTGTATTCCATAACATCGGCCATACAATACACAGGTTCTGTAAATTGCGAGGTTAAATACAAGGCATCGCTAACTTGTTTTATTTTTAAATGATCTACAATTTCTCTGGCTCCTTTAGCTACTTTTCCTGTTCCAGAAATCGCTATTTTTATGTTTGGGAGCGTAATTTTATCTAACGCCGCTTTTACAGCGTCGAGATCTTTTAGGGTTTCTACTTTTGGTAAACTAAATAAGCTGTCTCTTAAACCTAATGCTCTAAACCCATTGTATGCACCAACAAGCCCAGCATAACGCCCAAAACCTATAAGTCTAGAACCGGTTTGCCTAACAATGGTTTCGTGGTCGTATAATTCTATATTTTTTTCTAATATGGCTTTTAAAAGCTTTCGGTTATACGGTTGCTTTTTTATGGTATGACTAAAGAAAAAGTATTTTTTATTGGGAATTAATGCATCGATAGGCACTTCTTTAACACCAAATAATATATCGGCATCACTGATATCTTCTGATACTGTAAATCCTAATTGTTTATATTCAGTATCTGGAAACACTCTAATATCTGAGGCTTCGATAACCACTTCGGCCTGAGGATATTTTTCTTGCAATGTATTTAATGCTTGTGGGGAGAACACTACCCGACGATCTGGCGGGTTTTTGCGCTCTTTAATTATAGCAAACTTCATAGATGGTTCTTGGTTTTATAGTTATGCCTTGTTTATGGCCTTGCTAAAATACTGTTAAATTAAATTGTTGCCAACATTTATTGTGTTAAACACGCTGTACTTCACTTTCACTTTTTAATATGTAGTCGCCATTGTCTTGTTCTATTACCAAGGCTTTATTTCCGCTTTTACCGTGGCGCTTTACTTCGGTACCTTTTATTGTTTTTGTAATAGTGCTCGTATAGGTTTCTTTTACTTTTCCTTTTACAATTCCTGCGCCCCATTTCCATTGGACTGTGGTTCCTTTTCTTATCATATTAGGTTGGTTTTGTATAAATTTAAAACATCGTAAATTTATTTTTCATAATTATATTATAAAAGGGCACGGTTTTGGTGTTAAATCTTTAAATTTTATTAGTTTTGTACTCCTTGAAATTTAGTGATAGGTTTCTTGGTGTAGCGCGTTAGGGATTGCAGCGACATCCTTTTGCTTTTTGGCAAAAGATATAGCGGAAAGCCTGACTTTACTAAGCGACAGCGCAGTAAAGTAACGCACTAAAAAAAAATCTTTAATTGGGGCCGCCTGGTTTTGACAGCGAGATTAATTAAACGGTAAGCACGTCGTGTAATGATTTTGAAACACGTAAAAGGCTAAGTCAACTTTTTTAAACGGCGAGAATAACTACGCTTTAGCTGCCTAATCCGAATTATAGTAGGATTAAGCCTCGGTACACTAGGTGTACGAGCTTTATGTCTCCGGAAAGCCTTGATTGACGGCGTTCCACTTGAGATATCGTAAAAGTCAACATAGATTAGGTGCTGCTTTGACGCCTAATCGAAACTAAAGAAGATAAGTTGTAAGTGGGTTGTCTTTAACCAGCTTGCAAACGAAAACCTAAGAAAA
>JAGPVI010000244.1 GCA_018067115.1 Bizionia sp.
AAAGAAAGTGATTGCTGTGTCATAATTTAATGTATTTAATAAGATAACGCACAAAACGTGCCAATCATATTTGGCCTCAAAGATAATTAATAATGGTGGTTAACTATTATAGAAAATCATAAAAAGATGCGTTTAAAATGCATATTTTTGCAATAAAATATAGTAATGGAGCTCATTTTAAAATATTTCCCTGACCTCACCGAGGATCAAATAAATAAATTTACAAAGCTAGAAGAGCTTTATAAAGATTGGAATTTAAAGATTAACGTGGTGTCTCGTAAAGATATCGACGAGTTGTATTTACGCCATGTTTTACATTCTTTAGCGATTGCAAAACTGATTCAGTTTGAAGACGGTTCGAAAATTATGGATGTGGGTACCGGAGGTGGTTTTCCAGGGATTCCATTAGCTATTTTATTTCCAGAATGTTCTTTTCATTTAGTCGATAGTATTGCGAAAAAACTAAAAGTGGTAAACGAAGTAGTAGAAGGTCTCGGACTTGAAAACGTAAAAACTACTCACTCACGAGTGGAAGAAATAAAGGATACTTACGATTTTATAGTGAGTCGTGCTGTGGCTGTAATGCCTACTTTTGTGCATTGGATAAAAGGAAAAGTCGCAAAAGACCAAAAGAATACCCTTAAAAATGGTGTGATTTATCTAAAAGGTGGCGATTTGGAAGAAGAATTAAAAGACTACCAAACAGCAATTGTTTATAATATCTCTGACTATTATACCGAAGCGTTTTACGATACTAAAAAACTGGTACACCTGCCTATTAAATGGAGAGGGTAACCCTCAAGAAATAAAAATATAGAGTACATAAAAAAAAGCCTTTCTAATTTAATAGAAAGGCTTTTTTAGTATTATATAACTAGGTTTAATTATTCACCTAAAAAAGGATATCTGTAATCTACAGGAGTTACAAATGTTTCTTTAATTAATCGTGGAGAAATCCAACGCATTAAGTTTTGTGCAGAACCCGCTTTGTCATTTGTTCCAGATGCTCTCGCACCTCCAAATGGTTGTTGTCCTACAACAGCACCTGTTGGCTTATCGTTAATATAGAAGTTACCAGCACTATTTTGTAATGCCGTAGTAGCTTCAATAACAGCATATCTACATTTAGAGATAATAGCGCCTGTTAATGCATACTCACTAGTTTCGTCAACTAATTTTAAAGTTTCAGAGAACTTGTCTTCTTCATATACATAAATAGTAATAACTGGGCCAAATAACTCATCTACCATAGTTGTATATTTTGGATCTGTAGTTACGATAACCGTAGGCTCAATAAAGTACCCTTTAGATTTGTCGTAGTTTCCACCAACAACTATTTCAGCATTTTTATCACTTTTAGCAGCATCTATATACTTCGCTAATTTATCGAAAGAGACTTCGTTAATTACCGCAGTAATAAAGTTACCCATATCTTCTGGAGAACCCATTTTAAAAGATTTTACATCTTCTATAACGTATTTTTTAACGTCTTCCCAGATGTTACTAGGAATGTATGCACGAGATGCCGCACTACATTTCTGACCTTGGAATTCGAAAGCACCTCTAGAAATAGCTGTTGCTACTTGCTTAGCATCTGCCGTTTTATGTGCAACAATAAAATCTTTACCACCAGTTTCACCAACGATTCTAGGGTATGTTTTATAATTTGTAATGTTGTTTCCTATTTGTTTCCATAAATCTTGAAAAACAGGAGTAGAACCCGTGTAGTGTAAACCAGAGAAATCTGGGCTCGCCATAAGAGTATCTGTAATCATTCCTGGGTTACCAAACACAACGTTTATAACACCTGCAGGAACACCCGCTTCTTCAAATACATCCATAATTACTTTAGCAGAGAACACTTGGCTGTTACTTGGTTTCCAAATCACAACATTCCCCATCATAGCCATACAAGATGGTAAGTTTCCAGCAATAGCAGTAAAGTTAAAAGGCGTTACTGCGTAAGTAAATCCTTCTAAAGGTCTGTATTCAACTCTGTTCCAAGCATCACTTGTGCTTTCTGGTTGTTCATGATAAATGTCCGACATAAACTGAACATTATAACGTAAAAAGTCTATTAACTCACAAGCAGCATCAATTTCTGCTTGGTAGATATTTTTAGACTGCGCAAGCATTGTTGCTGCATTTATTTTAGCTCTATAAGGGCCCGCGATTAATTCGGCAGCTTTTAAAAAGATACCAGCACGTTGTTCCCATGGCATTTGAGACCATTCTTTTCTTGCTTCAAGAGCAGTAGCAATAGCGTCTTCTACGTGAGATTTTTCAGCTAAGTGGTATTCACCAATAATATGCTTGTGATCGTGAGGTGGAGACATTGTTCTAGTGTTTCCAGTTTCAATATATTTACCGTTTATATACAAAGGCACGTTAACTTTCTCGTTATACATTTTTTTGTATTCTTTTAATACGGCTTCTCTTTCTGGAGATCCTGGCGCGTAACTTTTAACAGGCTCGTTAATAGCAATTGGCACATTGAAAAATCCTTTTCCCATGATGTTATTATGTTTTTTTAGTATAAATTTTCGAAGCACAAAGTTACAAATATTTTAACGATTTATTTTTGTTGCTTTCAGTCTTAACATTTCTTTAGTTTTGTGTTATTTTTGAATAGCTTTTTCCAGCTTTCTAACGTCGTAATTCTATGTGTACCGTAACTTTATTTCCTGTAAATTCTACCGATTTTATTTTAACGTCCAACCGTGATGAATCTCCAAGTCGTCGTGCATTGGCTCCAAGAATATATACAATGGGTTCTGCCGAAGTGCTACTGCCTAAAGATGAAATTTCTGGTGGAAGCTGGATAGGCGCAAGTTCTAAAAAAAGAGTGTTGTGTTTGCTCAATGGCGGAAGTATTCCATATATAAGAAAAGCATCTTACAGAAAA
>JAGPVI010000246.1 GCA_018067115.1 Bizionia sp.
GCTGTAAAGATTAAATAGAATTGAAGCCCATTCAGACGTGTGCATTTTACAAGTAAATAGATCATAGCCATTTATATCAAGTTCTAAATCTATATTACATCTTTCCGTGTCTGGTTTCACCATTTTCGCAAATGGTTTGATGACATCTCTTATTTCAATGTGGTTCAGCTCTTGGTTAACATTTTGAGAAATTGTTTCATCAAAATATGAAGTATAAACTTGAAATGAATCAAAAGTGTTTTTTAACCGAACGGCTCTTTTATATTCTTCCTTTGACTTATCAATATTATCTAAAATAAATTGAATGTCAATATCAAAAACTCCAAGATAATTTGTTATTTCATGAGTAAATTCACCAATTACAAGTCCAAGTCCAGCAAGCACTCTAATCATATTTAATTCATCAATACTTTCTATTGCATCTCTCAATTGTTGAGCTTTTTTTCTAAATTCTTCAGCTCTTTCTTTACCTTCATTATCTGAATTACTATTTTCATCAGAATTTTTTGACGAATTGGGTTTGTCTGAAGAGTCTAATTCATCTGCAATTTTATCTAAATCATCAGCTGTTTCTAAGATTGATTCTTTGGGCGTTTTTGAATATTTTGCTTCCCATCCTTTTTGCCCTGTTTTTGTTTTAATACCTCTTGCACTTGCTATTCTATTTACAGCACTTGTTAAACTCACGTACATAAAATCCACTAATTCAAAGTAAGAATCATTATTTAATAAACCTTCTCTACTTGAAAGTTCGATAAACTCATTTTTTTCTTCTTTAACTTCGACAAAACCAAAGAAATTAATATTACCATGTACAGGTAAAATAGATTTTCGTCTTGTAGATGCATCTAACCCAATCCAATCATCTTGAGGTTCTGCATAAGGTAAGACTCTAAATCCATTTCTATATAATCGTATTCCACCATATTCTTTTGCTACACTTCTAATATAAGTTTCTACGTTTTTAGGAATTAAATCGCTTCCTGGTCTGTATATGAAATAATATGCTTTAAAGTGAATTCCTTTTAATTTTGCATATGTTTTATCTAATTCTATTTGATCTAATGTTACGTTTTCAACTTTGCATTTATTTATAGACCAAAATCCTTTTCCATTTTCGTCAATTTCTCCTTCTATTTCTGCGATTGCATGGTCATAAAACATAGATTGTTGGTCTGCAACTTCTATGTCATCTTTTAAACATTTAATTTCAAAACCAGGGTCTTTTATTTCTTGGTTATCTTCAATTTCAATTTCTGCTAATGGGAAAGGTTGAAGTATATCAATTGCATAGCGATATACTCGCTTAATCATTGCTTCAGACCACCATTCCCTTAATCCATCAATTCTTAAAGTTGTTCCTTTTTCTTTTGTTTTAGGGATTTCTTCTATGTGGTTAGTGATAAAGATTAAATCTCCATCCATTTTATATTTTTCCCAATCAACAACTACTTTCAGGGCAAAATCAGAATCTTCTGTTTGTGTTATTATTGTCAGTTTATTACCTAATCTTTGTGTTGAAAATCGTCCAATACCCTTTTTACCAGCTCTTTTTCTTTTGAAAATAGGGGAAACAGGTTCATGAATTTTAGAAGTTGAAGAAATTTTCATAAAACCATTAACCAATTGGTTTCTAGTCATTCCATTCCCGTTATCGTCTATAATTAAAGTTCCTCCACTGTTATCAACATTTAAAAAATTAATTGATGCTGATTTTGCATCTGCATCATAGGAGTTTTTAATTAATTCAGAAACAGCAGTTTCGTGTCTCGCAACCAATTCAGTTCCTAATCTATCAATAACACTTGCATCTACACTAAATCGAACATTGTTGTTATCAAGTGCAGCAAGCTTATGTGATAATTTTAATATTTTATCAATATTTTGAGAATCTTCAGCTATAATTCTGGTGAGTTCCTCTCTTATTTCGTTTTCATTCATAATGAAATTGTTTTAATTCTTGCGTTTAATTCAGCTATTCGGTCCATCATTTTGCTAAAGGATAGAGTAGCACCATAAAACATACTTTCTTGCATGGTTTTATAATCTTTCTCCCAATCTTTAATTGTTTCTTCTGGTGGTAGAATGCTAATTAATTGAGGGTTATGGTTTGCGTAGTCAATTCCTCTTATTGCATTGAAATTCTTTCTGTGTGCTACAATTGTATTGTATAATTCAATATCTTTCAAAGCTTCTGTGCCGTGAATTGTATCCATTAGTTTTTCTAAATCATACAAATGACGACTCATTCTTTCTACTCTTATAAACTGAGTGTCTTTTTGAAATTCCTCATGCAATAGGAATATCTTCTCCAAAAAGGTTCGTTTAGGAGAAACAACAGCTATTGTTATTTCTGTTTCTGCAAAGGGAAGTTCTCTAAATTCCTCAGAAACCATAGAAATAATGGCTTTGTTTTCTACAGGCTCCATTAAGGAACGTGCGCCAACTTCTATCAATACTCTTGGTCTTAAATAATCGGATGTTTCTGTTAAAGATTTATATCGTAATTCAATAATTAATGGATCAGTGTCTGTGTCTTTTGTTTCTTGAACAACTAATTCATAATCTTGAACACCTAGTTTAATTAAAGCTTCATTGATGTCTTTATAAAATTCACTGCCAATAAAGGAACAAGATGCTTTACGTAATTTTTTAACTTGATTTTTACTTAATTCACCTTCAAAACCTAAATGTTTTCTGTCAATTACTAAGTCAATATCTTCTGAAAAACGTTCAATTAAATTCCATGCTTTACTCAAAGATGTTCCTCCTTTAAAAACAATATGTTTTGAATAAGACAATGAAAATATAATATTCAATGATAAAGTTACCCACCAATCTTTTTCAACTGCAGAGGATGGAAGTCCAGTTTTTTCACTGACTTGATTGAATATGTTCAGTTTATCTTTTTTACTAAGTTTTATAAACGCTTTCATATTTAATTATTCTTCAGGATTTTTGATATCCAAACAGGAGCTAGTTTAGAATCATGTTCTATAATTTCTTGTTTTTCTTTTTCAAGATGTATTTTAATTCTTTCTAATTGCTCTGCTGTTACATTGTCTTTTCCAATTTCCTTAAGAGCTTGAATAATTAAACTTGTAATTTTTCCTTTTACAGCTAAGTTTTTTGGAGATGTTCGCTTGAGTTTTATTGTTCTTTTACCAACCAATATACTTCTTGGAGCTCCGTCAGTTAAGAAAACAATATTCATTGGGATTTGAGTTGATAATCCTAATTTATTAAGGGCTGTTGTTCCTGTTGGGATAATTCGTGCTTTATCTCGTTCTGCAATTGCAACTGCAATTTCTTCTATAGTAGGATATAAAACTCCTAAAAGTTTGTCTTGTTTTGGGTATAAATATATTCCATGAGCTAGTCTTACTAAGAACTTTTTGTTTTCAAGTCTTAATAATGATTTTTTCACAACTTCAACATTTCCTATATCATCAAAGTTAGATGGGAATAGAATACTCCCTCTTTTCATTGATTTTATTTCGTTTTCAATTTTAGTTTGAACTGATTTAGTCATCTCTCACTTATTTATGTCCCAAATTTAGTAATTATTTGGGACAATCATTTGATTTTTAGAAAATATTAGTCTTGGAGTGGGTGGGAAGTGAAAAGCCCCTTTTTTATATAACATTAAAAAAATACAGAACCATTAGCGTTCTGTTATAGACACCCTCACTAAAAAGTTATTATTTGTTCTTTTGCGTTAGGGGTTGAGGCTTTGTTGGAGCTCTCTCGATTTTTTTAATCGGGAAGCGACTGCCGAAAACCTGCCAACTATTTTATGGAGAAAATAGTGGAACGCCCAAATTAAAAATGACATTATAAAGAATAAACAAGTCATAAAAAAAGCACGAATTAACGTGCTTTGATTTTTTATTCTTCTAAATGTTTAGAGTAGCCTCGCCATTTCTCGATACACTGTTGCATATCGTCTGGTATTGGTGTAGTAAACTGCATAAATTCGCCTGTTTTAGGGTGCTCGAATCCTAAAGTTTTAGCGTGCAGTGCTTGTCTTGGTAGTATTTTAAAACAATTATCTACAAACTGTTTGTATTTGGTAAAGGTTGTACCTTTTAAAATGCGTTCTCCGCCGTAGCGCTCGTCGTTAAAAAGGGTATGCCCTATATGTTTCATATGCACACGAATTTGATGTGTACGTCCGGTTTCCAGCTTGCACGTCACCAAGGTTACATACGTTAAGCGTTCTATAACTTTAAAGTGAGTTACGGCAGCACGACCTTTCTCTTCGTCTTCGCCAAAAAACACGGTGTTTTGTAATCTGTTTTTAGGGTGACGCCCAATATGGCCGTCTATTGTACCTTCGTCCTCTTCCATATTCCCCCAAACAATAGCTACATACTCGCGCTCGCTCGTTTTGTCTTTAAATTGCTTAGACAAATGCGCCATTGCGTGTTCGGTTTTTGCTACAACCAGTAATCCACTAGTATCTTTATCGATACGGTGTACCAAACCTGGTCGGTCGCTAGAGTTTATTGGTAAATTTTCGAAGTGATATATCAATCCGTTAATTAAAGTCCCCGAGTAGTTTCCGTGTCCTGGGTGCACTACAATACCCGCTGGTTTATTTACTACTAATAGTGTATCGTCTTCGTAAACAATATCTAGCGGCATATCTTCGCCAACCAATAAATTCTCGAATGGTGGGTGCGAAAAAAGCACGCGAATACTGTCGTGTGGCTTTACTTTATAGTTTGCTTTTACGGGTTCGTCGTTAACATAAATATTACCGTCTTTTGCTGCGGCTTGAATTTTATTACGCGTGGCGTTTTCTATAAAATTCATTAAGTATTTATCGATACGTAGCGGTGTTTGCCCTTTATCTACGGTAAATGCGAAGTGCTCGTAAAGCGTATCGTTTTCGTCTTCTGGTAATTCTGGTGTGTAATCTTCTGTCATTTTAAGCTTAATTACCGTTTCCGTTTCCTAAAACGAAGTCAATAGTGGATGTTTTAGAGAGTTGTTCGTTTGGTTCTATAGTGTTGCCTTTAAAGCGTAAACCTAACACCATATCTTTACCAATATTATCGATATATGTTATCTTACCTATTTTAAAGCCTAATGCTTCTAAGGTTGGTTTTGCTTGTCTAAAAGTACGCTGACGTAAATCTGGAACGGCCACCTTGCTGTACCCCGAAGGATTTAAGGTAATATATATTTTACGATCTTCTTTTACCTGACTTCCGGCTTTTGGCTCTTGCTCGATTACCGAAAACTTTGGATAGTCTGGATTATAATTTGCCGAATCTTGAATTTCGATTCTTAAAGTTTCTTGCTCTAGCTCTATTTGTGCTACACTAAGAGATTTTCCAGTTAAATCTGGAACGGTTTTAAATTCACCATGATTTGTAGAAATGTTTAACCATTTTAAAACTAGAAAACTTAAAACGATAACTACTGTTACAGCTAATACGAGTTGTTTAACAAACACTTTACTCGTTAAAAATTTGACTATACTCATTAATTAATATTTAGTTCAACTACTTAAGTGTTATATAATCGTTTTTTTACTTAAAATAGTATGGCAAATATATAAAAACTAAAAGGTTTCTGTTTCAATTAAAATAAATGATATTTTTACGGCGCATAAATAAAATTGTTTATTTTAAAGTATAGCAACTCAACAGACATAAAATGCAGCTTCAATGAAAAAGAACATAGCGATAATTATGGGTGGATATTCCAGCGAATATCAAATCTCCTTAAAAAGCGGAAACGTTGTTTATAACACGCTAAAATCGTCTAATTACAGACCTTACCGTATTCATATTTTTAAAGACAAATGGGTTTTTGTAGACCACGAAGAGCAAGAATTCCCTGTAGATAAAAATGATTTTTCGGTATTGGTAAACGATACAAAAATTACTTTCGATTGCGTTTTTAATGCCATTCACGGTTCGCCAGGAGAAGATGGTTTTATGCAAGCTTATTTTAAATTGCTAAATATCCCTCAAACTAGTTGCGATATGTATCAAGCGGCACTCACTTTTAATAAACGAGATTGCTTAAGTGTTTTAAAACCGTATGGTATTTTAACTGCCGAAAGTTATTACCTAAATTTAGGTGATGCCATTAATGAAAACGAAATCATTGAAAAAGTAGGCTTACCGTGTTTTGTAAAAGCAAATAAAGCCGGTAGCAGTTTCGGTATTAGTAAAGTGCACACACAGGACGCCTTACAAGAGGCTATTAATGTCGCTTTTAAAGAAGATGATGAAATTATTATAGAATCTTTTTTAGATGGCACAGAGGTTTCTGTGGGTGTTATTACCTATAATGGAGAAACAAAAGTATTGCCTATTACAGAAATTGTAAGTGATAATGATTTTTTCGATTACAAAGCGAAATACCTAGGGCAATCTCAAGAAATAACACCAGCAAGGTTAACCGCAATACAAGAAGACAAAGTAAATACCGTAGCCAAAAAAGTTTACGACGTCTTAAAAATGAAAGGCTATTCGCGTAGTGAATTTATTTTTAAAGATGGTGAGCCGCACTTATTAGAAATAAATACTGTTCCTGGATTAACCAACGAAAGTATTTTACCTCAGCAAGCTGCTAAAGCTGGTATTTCTATGTTGGATTTATTTAGTAGCGCGATTGAAGAAGCAATAAAAAAATAAAACGATTATATCATATATTAGCCGATACGAAACAGTACAATACCACACATTATGAAACGAGCAATATTCCCAGGATCTTTCGACCCGATTACATTAGGACATTACGATATTATAAAAAGAGCCATTTCTTTATTCGACGAAGTTATCGTGGCTATTGGTATTAACGCCGATAAAAAATACATGTTTTCTTTAGAGCAACGTTTAGAGTTTATAAAAGAAGCCTTTAAAGATGAGCCGAAGGTAAAAGTAGAAACCTACGAAGGGTTAACAGTAGATTTTTGTCAGAAAATAGATGTCAAATTTATTTTACGCGGTTTAAGAAACCCGGCAGATTTTGAATTCGAGAAAGCCATAGCGCATACCAATAGGGATTTAGCACCAATAGAAACCGTGTTTTTATTAACCGCTGCAAAAACCTCTTATATTTCGTCGTCTATTGTTCGCGATGTAATTAGGCATAAAGGAGATTACACTAAACTCGTTCCAGATAGCGTACGCGTTTAAAACCATAGTTTGGTTTAAACATAGAGACAAAAAAAGTCTACATTTTCTATAATAGAAAATGTAGACTTTTTTTTTATGTGTAATACTATTTATGGTATTAGAATTTATACTCAGAGAGTGGTTTTGGAAACTCTTCTGGATTTGCTGCCAAATGGTACCGCGGGTCGTCGACATCTTCGATGATTACATCTTTAAATTTCGGACTCGCCTTATACATTAACACTTTACATTCTTCGCTTAAATGCTTCAGTTTAATTGTTTTTCCTGCAGCCTCATATTTTTCTACTAAAATAAAAATAGCTTCCAATGCCGAGTGATCACTAATACGACTTTCAACAAAATCTACTTCTACGCGGTCTGGATCGTTTTTAATATCAAACTTACCATTAAACGCTTGAATGCTTCCAAAAAATAAAGGCCCCCAAATTTCGTAAACCTTAGTTCCGTCGGCTTTCATACGTTTTCTAGCTCTAATTTTCTTCGCATTCTCCCAAGCAAAAGCTAAAGCCGAAATAATAACCCCAACAAATACAGCGATGGCTAAATCAAAAATCACGGTTACTGCCGATACTGTTATCAATACAAAAGCATCAGATTTTGGTATTTTCTTCAAAATTCTAAAACTCGACCATGCAAACGTTTCAATAACCATCATAAACATCACCCCAATTAAAGCGGCGATTGGCACTTGTTCAATTAACTTATCGGTAAATAATATAAAGGTTAATAAAGTAACCGCCATCATAATCCCCGACAGGCGACCGCGACCACCAGCGTTAATATTTATTACCGTTTGCCCAATCATACCACAACCTCCTGTTCCACCAAAAATACCACTTAACATATTCCCAGCACCTTGTGCAACACATTCTCGGTTTCCATCGCCACGCGTTTCTGTAAGCTCATCGACTAAATTCATTGTCATTAAAGACTCTATTAATCCCACCGAAGCCGCTAAAAAGGCATACGGCAAAATAAAGAATAAGGTATCTAAGTTTATTGGCAAGTTCCCCCAAAGTTCAACAACATTAAGATTGCTCGATAATTCTTCAAATCCGTTTAAACCGGCTCCACCTCCATCTCTAATAAAATCTCCAACATTTATAGAGTCTACACCTCCAAAAATAACAATACAGGAAACTATTAATATGGCCGTTAATGATGCTGGTATTTTTGTAGTTAATTTTGGCAAACCCCATACAATAAACATCGTTAGTAAAACGAGACCTATCATAATGTAAAGTTTTTTACCTTCCATAGTTGATTTTACTACACCTTTATCTTTAACAGCATAAAAACCTTCCTCTTTTACATTAAAGACAACTTTCTTTGTAATAGGATCAAAAACTTGACCATCTGAGATTACAAACTTCTCCCTATTTGTTTCATTGCTTATAACAGATTTATCAGTAATCGTATATAAAACAGTCCCAGATAATATATCTTTTACTTCATTATTATCTACATTGTAAATTAATTCTGTAGAGACGGTATTTCGTTTATTCTGACCAAGATAATCTTTCGTGTTTTCCTTAAACATCCCCAACTGCGCCAAAAAGATCACAATGGCCAATCCGTTTACAAACCCCATCATTACTGGGTGAGGTATTAATCGAACCAATTTTCCAAGTTTAAAAACCCCTGCCAAAATTTGTATAACCCCCATTAAAACGACGGCTGCTAGCAAATAAAAGTAACCCATATTCTCTACAGGCTGGTCAAATAAAAGTCCTTTAGCATGTCCTTCTTGAATCATCGTTACAAAAATAACAGCTACAGCTCCTGCAGCACCAGAAAT
>JAGPVI010000247.1 GCA_018067115.1 Bizionia sp.
AATAATCATATGCCAGAATTCATAGAAGGATTTCAATATGATAAGGAATTTGAAAAGCGTCACCAAAAACGAGAAGAGAAGGTCAACAAAATACGAACTTCCGCAGTAAAAAATCTAATAGAGGCTTTAGGGTTAAAAGGAGCATTAGTACTTCGTAAAGAAGTAAAAGAATACTGGATTTTTGGCGACGCTATGGCACGGATTAATTTCAGTTCTGACGAGATTCTAGAAATTTGTAAAACGTTATCTGATGAAAGTCCTGTTAATAGATTTATCCACAGTTTTTTGCACCGTAAATTTTATCTTGAAGGTTTTGAGAGTATAAAATTGTTATATAATGATTTACAGAAAACAGGTTTTGGTGATAAAGAACTATCCAACGTTCTAATACCGCTAGACCAAACTCAAGAATTATGGGATTTTTTATCAACTCTTCAGACCGAAATTCAAGATGAATATTGGAAAAGTGTCTATGTTCACTTATACAATGTCGCCGATGAAAAGAAGGCTTACGGGTTAGAGAAACTTTTAGAATATAAAAGATATTTTTCAGCTATCGATGCAGCTTTTCGTTTCGCAAGCGTAATACCAACTCTGCTTTTAATGGAAATCCTTGAAAAAGCTGGTACGGAAGAATCAATTGAAAAGCCAAGTTATAAAGGTCACGAAATTGAGCGAATTTTTGAAGAATTAGATAAGCGGGATGATACAGATAAATCAAAGCTTATACAACTTGAGTGGATTTATCTTCCATTATTGGACTCATATGGTTCGCATAGAAATCCGAAAAATTTAGAGGAAGAATTGACTGCCAATCCAGAGTTCTTTATTGATGTTTTAAAATGGCTTTATGTTACTAAAGATAAGATTCTATTAGAAAAAGAAAGAGAGGGAATGTCTGATGAAGTTGTTAAAAATAGAGCAAAGCAATCTTATCATCTGCTCAATTCTTGGAAAAAGATTCCAGGAATGAAAGATGACTATTCTATTGACGAAGAGGAATTGCGAGATTGGATTGATAAGGTTAGGGCGCTGGCAAAAGAAGTTGGCAGATTGGAAGTTGCAGATATGGAAATTGGTAAAATGTTGGCACAATATCCCGAAAATATTAAGGGATGGCCTAATGAAATAATTTTTCAAATTATAGAAGATATTAATTCAGACAGTCTTAATAGAAATTATTCTGCGGCAATGTCTAATAAAAGAAGCTTTACATCACGAGGTGCTTTTGATGGCGGTAACATTGAACGAGAAAAAGCCGCGTATTTTGAAAAATTATTCAAAGACCACAGAAATAAATATCCAAATACTGCCGAAATTTTCAAAAATATGTCGAAAGGCTATTTACGTGACGCGAGAAGAGAGGATGAAGAGGCTGAGCGAAATAGGCTGGAATATTAGAAGTCTCAAAAAATAATTTTGAGAAGTTGCTACCTCAATTCTTCGTAAGGGGAGTTTATTATCATACAATATAACCGCAATTTAAACTCGTAAAATACTTCCATCAAAAGACTACGGCATAAAGCCAACGCTCTTTCCCTTGCTTATTTATTCCGTTTCCTTTTGAGCCAAGATTTTATCTTCCGTTTGGTTCCTGCTTAAATATTGTTTAATCTAAAATTTAAGTATTATGACAACAAAAGCAGTTAAAACCAGAAAGAACGGTAAAGCAATTGCGACCGTTAAGGAAGAAGTCAAAGAGAAATTGACACAAAGTGCAATCGGACTTCGAGTTCAAAATCTGGATATCGAAAAGGTTATTCCAGACCCGATGCAACCTAGAAAGACTTTTAATGAATTGCTACTACAGGAGCTTTCAGAAAGTATCAAAAAGCACGGAGTACTTCAACCCATCACAGTCCGAAAGTCCGGAAACGAACATATCATCGTTATGGGAGAACGTCGCTATCGTGCCAGTAAATTGGCAGGTATGAAAACTATACCGTGTATCGTTAGGGAATATAAAAGTAATGACATCTTGGAAATTCAAATTATCGAGAATTTACAACGACAGGATGTTGAGCCGACAGAGGAGGCAGATGCAATAGCTTATCTCAGCGAAAAGTATTCGGCTACAGAAATTTCAAAACGATTAGGCAGAAGCGACAACTTTATAAGACAACGCTTAAAACTGGCTGGACTTATTGAAGGATTTAAGGTTTTCGTCCGTAATGGAGAAATGACCATTTCATTGGGTGTCGGTGTAGCCCTTTTTGAGCCGGAAGAACAGCAAATGATGTTGGAAACGATGGGCGAAGATTTTAATGCCCATCAGATAAACAGGATGATAAAAGACCAGACCTATGATTTAGAGAAAGCACCTTTTGATGTCACAGATGGAGAATTGATAGCGAAAGCTGGAGCGTGTAACTTGTGTCCGTTCAATGCGGCAAATCAAGGTAATTTGTTTGGGGATGGTAAAATGGTCTGCACAAAATCAGCTTGCTATGAGACCAAGAAAAGTAAGTCGTTCTTGAACTTGATTGAAAAATCGAAGCAAGAGAACATCCTGCTGGTTCCTGAAATACGAAAGTATTGGGCAGAAGAAGAAAGTAATCAGATGGTCATTTCCCAATTGGAAAAAAATGGATTGAAGGTCTATCTTTTGGACGATGTTGAAATTTTTGAAAAGCCAATTAAGCCTACTTTAGAAGCTATCAAAGTAGAATTTCGTCATTATGACCATACGGATGATGAATTGAATGAAGAACTAAAACAGTCTATTGAGGCCTATACTTTAGAATTGGAAAAATACAATTCAGCTGAAGAGAATGGATTTGTAGATGGCATCGTTTTTCATCCTGAATCTTACAGGCACAAAGAAGTTTTCTTAATGATTGTTGAAGAATCTGAAAGTGAAGTGCGTTCTGTACCATTATCCAATAGAAAAATGGACGATTGCAGCCCAGATGAACAAATCATCAAAATCAACGAAAGGGAAATCCGGAAGCAGCAAATCGAGAATAATAAACAATTTGAAGAAGTTGTTGAAATGATAAGAGAGACCAGTTACATCGAGACAAAGAAAACGCTTTCGGTAGATGAAATGGTGGCTTTCTCAATATCGCTCTACGAGAATAATGTGGATTATATGAGCCAGCAAAAGCACTTTTCAGGATTGTTGGGAGTTACTTCAAAAATGACCAGAATTGAGATGGTCCAGAACTTTAAAAAGAAGTTCAAAAAAGAAATCTTCCATAAACTGATACGGTATATGCTCACAACGCAAGTGCATTTTGGCGAAAATAATCACGTTAATAATTTAACGAACATTTCATTTTACAATGCGATGCAGGGCTATCATAAGACCAAGATTGCAAGTATCGAAGAAGAATATGCCGAAAAACGGAACAAGCGTGAAGAACGTTTAAAAGAACGAATAGAAAATCTTGAAAAAGAAATTCAGAAATTGAAAGATTAGCTTTCGTTGTCAGAAGAAGGGTCAGCATTCGTGCTGGCTCTTCTTTTTTTTAGATAATTTTTGATTGTATAGGTTACTAAAAAGTAAAAAATAATCAATCAATATAACCGCAATTTAAACTCGTAAAATACTTCCATCAAAAGACTACGGCATAAAGCCATCGCTTCTTCCAGCGCTTATTTATTCCGTTTCCTTTTGAGCTGAGATTTTATCTTCCGTTTGGTTACTGTTCAAATATTGTTTAACTAAAATTTTAGCATTATGGAACAAGTACCTGAAAACCCCAACATTGCCATTCAAAAAGCAGAAGAACATTATCGGTCAAGTAGTGAAAGTTATACTACTGAAAGTGCAGAAAGTCACTTAGCGTATTACAGAGATAAGCATCCGCAGAATTATCGAACATTATTAGAATATTATTCAAACTAAAATCTCATATTATGGAAAATTTAAATGTAGTACAACTTGATTTTGGATTCGATTGCGAACCTTTAGAAACGCAGAAGAGAACATCAAAATCTAATAAAAAACCAACCAACGATTTCGTTTTCAACTTTATGGATTGTCTTACCAGTCCTATTATTGTTTTTAAATCTGCTTGGCAAGATACAATACCAAAAGACATACTTAAAAACATAAAGTTATCAAGGCTTTTGTGTTCAATGCAACAAGAAGAAATGGCATCGTTTACGGAAACATTAGCATATTTAATGCCTAGAACGTATGAAGCGCCAATGCCTACCGAATGGGTAAACATATATACCTGGCTAGGTCTTCAGTATGCAGCTCAATATAAGAATAATGACCAACTGAATGCAATGACTGAATTCGCACCAAGTGAACTTTCAAAATATGAAATGGGGCTTTTGAATAATTTGAGAAGATGGATTTATGATAAACGAAGAAAAGCGTTAAAAGACAAATTGAAAAGTACTGAAAAATCAGAGAAAAAGATATTGCCTAAAAATCAGAAAGTACTTTTTAAAGAGTGAGTTAATTACTTACAAAAGTATTATAGTCTGTTATTGAATCAGAGTTTCATAATCCATTCAGCACATTTCTCTACATTTCGCGAAAAGCTACATTCCGAGCAAAGAGCTTCACTACACAAGTCTTGGACACAACTTCAAAGCTTCCGATTTCCATTGCGCTGAACCTGCCAGAAAATGGCAGAGTCGCTTCATTTCAATCTACACCTTTAAAGTCAAGTCCGCTTAACATCCTGCTAAACAAGAGTAATCTGTTTTCATAATCCACTCAGCACATTTCTCTACATTTCGCAAAAAGCTACATTTCGAGAAAAGAGCTTCACTACACAGGTCTTGGACATAATCCCCAATTTCGACTTTCCATTACGTTAACCCGATCCGCTACGCTGGAACGGGACACTTCATTCCTGAGACAAAATCGTGAATCAAGTCCGCTTTTCATCGGAAAGCCATCGGCTTGATTTTCTTGACAGGATTTTCGGCGCGGTCTTCTTGAGCCCTTCCTTGAAAATCCTTAAAACCAAACCGCTGCCTTACACATTTTAAGGGGTTTATAATGGATAAAGCCTTTGTTGTTTTTCGGGGCGTCGAAAAACAGGCACGACATAACCAATTCTAATTTAATCACAGCTGCATATCTCGCTTAACTGTCGGTACGCTCAAACGCAACTGCGTTTAAAAGAATTGCTAATGCCCTTATGGAACTTGTCAAGACTATACAAGTTTTAGTGAAAAATAAGGTTTCTACTTCCTTGAAAATGCGAGCATTTTACTACGTCGCAAACACACCTGATTTATTCCCGAAAAGTCTTGACAAAACCCACTCTATCCATTGTGCGATGCACAGAAGAAAAGAACAAACACCCCTTAAAATTTAATTCAGTTTAAATCAAATAGGGGAAATATAAACCAGTCTGTAACAAAGCAGACACAAATCTTTTTATTATGAGTACTATTAAAAATCACGTTCAGTTAATTGGAAACGTTGGACAAGAGCCAACCATTACGAACCTTGAAAGCGGAAAGAAAGTAGCCCGTTTTTCATTAGCAACAAATGAGTATTACAAGGACAAAGAAGGCAACAAGCAAACGGACACGAATTGGCATACCGTAGTAGCTTGGGGCAAAACTGCCGAAATTGTAGAGAAGTATGTTGTTAAAGGCAAAGAAGTTGGAATATCGGGAAAACTTAAAACCCGAAGTTATACAAATGATGATAACGAACAACGCTATGTTACGGAAGTTGTAGCCGATGAAATTCTATTACTTGGAAGCAAAGACGACAAGTAAATCTTAAAATGAAAGAGGGCGTAACCGTCGAAAGATGCGCCCTCTTTTTCATTATTAACTAATAAAATGTAATAACAATGAAAGCACAAGTTAACGAAATTAAAGAGCAATTACAATATTTTAATGGAACTGAAATGTTCTACTCTTTACCATTATTGAAAACCCGTTTTACAGATGGACTAAAATATTTATCAGAAGTTGCTGAATGTTTTTGGCTTATTACGGACACGTCCGTAATTGCAAAAAGTCTGATGAGCCGAAGTGAATTTATTACCATTGACTTCAAAAGATTGCCCGAAGAAAAACAAGATTATTCTGGTTATGAAGCTGAAATAATTTACAGCGATGGCAATGATAATATTTTAGAAAAACACGGCTATCGGGTTACCGATTTCCCACTTGATGAACTTCGGTTATTTTTTGTAAATGGCACGCTGATGTTGCCAAGCGAATACTAAAAATCGGAAGTTATGATATATCTAAATTTTACCGATTTGAACGAGGAAACACAAGAGCGATTAATTGCCAGTTCCAAAGAAGATGTAAAGGAAAAATATGGCAAGGATATTATGAATTATGCAACCAAGCATAATACCAGTTTGGACAAGATGCTTGACGAAGAAGCACTACGGAATTTGTATTCGTATAAATACATTTTCAACATATAGTTTTTGAAATTAAAAGAAAGCACCTCTAAAATTTTAGAGGTGCTTTCTTATGCAATTAATTTTGAAGTCAATAAAAAAACGTATCTTTATATCGCTGGAAATACAGCACACAAATTAAAGTAAGGTTATCCACTTTTCGACTTTCGCCGATAACCGTACACATCGAAAAATAACATATCGGAAAATTATTTTCCTAAAATGGCAATCGGTTTTTTAACCGGATTGTATGGATTTTTGTCACGCTTGTGCGTGACGAAAAGGAATAGCAAGAGGGTAACACGCTGCGCGATGTTTCGGATTCCTTTTCGTTTTTAAATAGCTGATTACCAGCGATTTGAATATGTTTTAATTTCCTGACAACCACCGATTTGCGACAAACGGGCTGGAAACACCCATTTTTAGGGAAGATTTTGCGACAAATCGGCGAAATATGGACTCATTTATTGGAATTAGATTTAAAAAGGAAACTGCAAAGCGTTTCCAAACTTTCTCACGCACTTACTTCAAATCGCACACCGAGGCAATGGCAACGATGCTCGATTTTTTCTTTTATAATGAAATCTCGCCAAAGGAAAAATTAGGTCCGACAGGGAGAACTATTGAAGCCAAACTTTTAAAAAGAATCAACGCGGTAATTGCCATAATGCGAGACGTAGAAAAGACACAAACCAAACCTACGGTAGCGATGATTCAATCACTTTTTGAAACCGAAGAGCCAACTAAAAAACCGCTGATAGTTGAAAAGAAATATGCTGAAGAAAGAAAAGAAGTCCGCTTTCGCGAAAAGCAAAATCCGAGTAATCAACTATAAATATTTGAAGGATGTATATCACAATCACAGCTCAAAAATTAGGCGGTAATTATAGCCAAAGTTCAGCGGATTTTGTAGACTATTTAGAGAAAGAAAATGAAGGTTTAGAACAGCGAGATATGGAACACTTTTTTAATCAATATGGCAATGAAATTTCCGCTGAAGAAGTGGTCAAAGAAATTGATGGCAACACCACAAAATTGAAAAAGAAAGAACCTAAATTTTATTCCATTACGGTCAGTCCATCCAAGTATGAACTAAAACGATTACAGAACAATCGAGAAGATTTAAAAACTTACACCAGAGAGATAATGAAAGATTATGTCGCATCCTTCAATCGAGAAATTAACGGACGACCTATTACAATCGATGACATTAAATATTATGCAAAAATTGAACATCAACGAACCTTTAAGGGAACGGATATTCAGATAAAAGAAAACCAACCTTTCGCTACGAAAATACTTCAGCTCAAAAATGATATCCGTAAAATTGAAAGCGGAACAATAGAAGGAAATATTAAACACAAGGAAAAGGAAATAGCAAAATTAGAAAAGCACGCGCCACACCAACAAAGCGGAAAAAGGATAGTACAGGGAATGGCAAAAGACGGAAACCAAAGTCACATTCATATCATCGTGAGCAGAAAAGACGCTTCAAATTCGGTCAGTCTTTCACCAGGAAGTAAACACAAAGCTTCAGAAGTTGAAATGCACGGTAAAAATGTAAAACGAGGTTTTGATAGAGACAAATTTTTCGAGAAAGCAGAAAAGACTTTTGACAAGACATTTGGCTACAAACGTAACTTTGCAGAAACCTATAAAGCACGAAAAGATTTTGTCAAGAATCCCAACTTATATTTTGCTGCCTTAATGAAATTACCAGCTAATGAAAAAGCGTTGGCATTTAAAATGATTACAAAAACAGGATTGCCAGTCATTCCAACTATTCCAGTAAGTCAGGCACAAATCGCACTCAGAGTTTTTAAACGGTTAAGACGAGGTGCTGAAATTGCTATAAAATCAAGTTCTATAGGAATCTAAATACTATGCAAATAGATAATCTTATAACGACACTTTTAATTATTGGTCTAACCAGTACTGCTTTCTATGTGATGTTTCGGGTAAGTAGATATGCGTTTCTTTTGAATATCACAATACTTTCATTTCTCGTATTCTATATTTCTGAAGGGAATGAATTAACAACTTTATTTCTTTATTTAGTTTGTCCGCTGATGCTAATAAATACAGGACTGTATGTGTTTCTGCATAAAACCGAAAACACACAAAACGGAAATTTAAAATACCAAGTCAATTTTGCAACGACCAGAGGAAACTTCAAATTAGATAATATTAAACGTGGAGCATCCGTCATAGGTTCTGCGGGAAGTGGTAAGACAGAAAGTGTGGTTTATGGATTTCTAAAACATTTTCAGAAAGAGAGCTTTTGCGGAATTATTCACGATTACAAAGATTTTGAACTAACCGAAATGGCATATCCACTTTTCAAGGATAGTAATATTCCGTTTAAGGTTATTTCCTTCGATAAAATTATACATAGGGTAAATCCTATTGCGCCACGCTATTTAGAGAACGAGGAAAGCGTAAACGAGGTGTCTCGAGTTTTAATTGAAAACCTTTTGGAACAAAGGGAATCGGGAACTACAGGAACGACAAAATTCTTTAACGATGCAGCTGAAGGTTTGATTGGTGGATTGATTTGGAAATTAAAAACCGACTACCCTAAATATTGTACACTACCGCATTTGATAGCGATTTACCAACACCTCGATACAGATAGCTTAATTCAATTTTTGGAAACCAACACCACATCAAGAGCGATGGCAGATGCATTTATCAGCGGTAAGGATTCTGAAAGGCAGACCGCAGGTGTTAAAAGTACGTTGGCAAATGCGTTGAAACGAATTAGTACGCAGCGTATTTTTATGGCGTTATCCGCAGACGAAGTGCCACTCAATATAAATAGTCCAGAAAATCGTTGTGTAATTTCAATTGTCAACAATCCAAAATTTGAAACTTCCTATTCACCAGTTATTGCAACTATTATTCACACGATTACTAAGCAAATGAGTGTGAGAAATAGTGAACCTTCATTTCTTTTGATGGAAGAAGCACCGACTATTAGATTATTAAATATGCACCGTATTCCTGCCACACTAAGAAGCTATAATATATCTACTATTTACGTAATGCAAGATAAAATACAAAACGATATGATGTATGGCGACAAAGCAAGTAAGGCTATATTGAGCAACCTTTCTTATCAATTTTTTGGAAAAGTCAACGATCCTGATACTGCAAAATATTACGAGCGCTTTTTTGAGATAGTTAAAGACCCAACAAAAAGTGTCAGTCGTGGCCATAACCTGGATTTTGATACAAGAATTACCACAGGAGAGAAAGAAATTCCTAAGATTAGGGCTGATGTATTTTTTCGATTGAAGCAAGGAGAGTTTATTACGTATGCTGATGGGAAGGATAAAAGGGTGCAATTTAAGTTACAGGACATTAAAAGAGAACTTCCCGTCCTTTCAAGAGAATATTTAAATGAAGAATTGGAAGCTAATTTTGAAAGGGTTTATAGTGAAGCCCTTTCGATTTTTCAATTATTAAAGTAACCAAATATTATTTTTTTATTAATCCCCTGATGATTTTTAGATTTTCTACTGACTATACAGGAATTCACATTTATCTTCTACCAATTCTTAGTATATTTAATTTTTGTTAAAACTGAATTCTGGTTAATTATAATGATAGCATCAATTACATTAAATAATATAACAAGTTACAATGAAGAAGTAACCATCGCGGAGTTAAAAAAGCTCAATTTTTTTTACGGCAATAATGGTTCGGGAAAATCTACAATAGCAAAATACCTATATCATTTGTATGCTTCAGAAGAAAATCAATATTTGAATATTGAGAGCTGTAGTCAAATAGGTTATCAAGAAGAAAATACTCAATTATTGGTCTTTGATGAAGGTTTTATCGAAAGAAATTTTATTGAAAATGAAAACTTAAATGGCATATTTTCGCTAGACGAGCAGAATGAGGATATTGATAATATCATAAAAACAGAACAGCAAAAAATTAAAGCTAATGATTTGTTTTATATAGAACTTGATCAAGAGAAATCTGCTATTTCTGAAAGTAAACAAACCAATTTTACAACATTAAAAACACAAATTTTCAGAAAACGTGATGTTTTTAAAGACCTTCTAAAAATATCTCTAAAACATTCTGGAAATAGTAATAATCATCTATTTGAAATTAAGCGAATATTAAAAGAAGAAAAAGAAAAGGATATCTCATTAACATATATAAACAATGCGTACCTAGATTTGTTTGAAAATGAGATTTTAGAAATTAAAACTAATGTAAAGCCTGATTTATATAAAGAACTCAGAACTCTTGAAAGTACGATTAACAAGGTATTAGACACAATCATAGTTGGAAATCAAGATATAGATATTGCTGCTTTAATTGAAAAGTTAAATATCAAAAAATGGGTAGAAGAAGGGATTAACTATACTGACAAGACTGGAGAAAATCAGACTTGTCCATTTTGTCAAGAACAGACCGTTAGTGAAACTTTAATTAAAAAATTTGAAAGTTATTTTAATGAAACTTATAAAACAAAAATTAAGAAAATTGAAGACCTAAAAGAAGAGTATGAAATTTCTTATAACAAGTTAATAACTAATCTTCAAGAAATTGAAGAAGTTTACAATCCAAATCAAAAGACAACTGTATTAATAAAAGAAATTGAGCAATTCTTCTCGGACAATAAAGCTATGATTCAGTATAAAATTGATCATAGTAACGAAAAGATAGTAATAACGAGTGTATTTAATTTCAAGACAAAATTAAGCGATTTAATAAAATCATTAACAAATCATAATAAAACTTTTTACTCTTTAGACGAAAAGAAAGTCGAGCTTATAGAAGATATATGGTCTTATATGGCTTACCATAGTAAATATGAGATTAAAAAGAATATTGAAGATGAGTATAATCTAGCGCTATTCTTTTTTGAATTCGATGAAATCAAGAGACAAGTATATGGAGCATCACAAAAGTCGCTGAAAATCATTGAGGAAAACCGAAGTTTAACCGTTGATACAGATACGGCTAAAGACAATATCAATGATATTTTGACTAGTAGTGGTATTACAGGTTTTAAAATAGAAAAGATTGAAGAAGATAATAGTATTCCTAAATACTATCTTAAGCGCGAAGGATTAGGTTCTAATAGCCCTGAAATTTTCAAAACTTTAAGTGAAGGGGAAAAAAATTTCATATCATTTTTGTACTTCCATCAACTATGTATTGGTTCTGATAATGAGGCTAATATAGAAAAGAAAAAAATAGTTGTTATAGATGATCCAGTATCTAGTTTAGATAGTCAAGTTCTTTTCTTAGTTACCACTCTGATTAGGGACCTTGTGAAAAAGAAAGGAAGAACTGGTTCCGCCCGAAGTGACTTTTTTAATGAATCAATTCGACAAGTTTTTGTGCTCACACATAATACATATTTTTTTAAAGAAGTAACATTTCCAATGGGTAATAAACTATGCTATGATATTGCTTATTTTCAAGTAGCAAAAATTAATGGAAAATCAGGAATTACTCGACTAGACAAAAATAATATTGATAATGATTATAATTTATTATGGAGAGCTCTTACAGAATTAAGGACGAATCCTGAAAACCAAAACAATATTGTAATTGGAAATCTTATGAGAAGAATATTACAAACCTTTTTAAATTTTACAAGGACTAATAGTAATGAATGGAAAATAATTGAAGAATTACCTCAAGACGACCCAAAACGAATTATTTTTAGTTCACTAATTTCACAAATAAATGATGATAGCCACGAATCTAATCCACTTGATGAATTGCACTTTCAGAGAATGGGACAAGCTAATACAGTAGATTTATTTGATGTCTTTGAGCTTATTTTTAAGGATATAGGAGGTGAAGAACATTTTAATGCAATGTCGGCGATTGTAAGGTAAAAGGCTATTTATGATAAAAACTGTACAAAGATTAGAATTCGAGAATGTCTTTCCCGAAGAACAACAGAAGGATATTTTAGAGTATTTGGGAGCTATTTCAAAATTCCTACTTTTAGATATTATAGGTTTCAGTAATACAGTACCACAGTTCAATTTTGATAACTTTTTCAATAATCAAGATGTTCAATGGGATGTTATTCAGAGGGTTACGAAATATTGTAAAAAAAATAATATAGCTGAACCACCAGAAGTAGTATCGAGGGAAGCAAGTCTTAGACTTGCAGAAATAATTTTGACAAATCGAGAAACTTTGTTGGAGGGCAATAGAAATGATGATAAAGATGCTGATGAAATTAACATTTTTAAAGCGTTTCTTATTATTAATAAAGAAGTCAACGTAAAACAAAATTTTGGAAATGAAAAAGTGAACATTGATAAAATGGCAGATATGCTTATTACTTTGTCATTTTCATCAGCAGATATTGGGCTATACTCGAATACCGATTTAGAATTTGGAAAGCTACTATACACAACAATATTTAAGTTCGAATTCCTTTTAAGTTTCTTATCATCAAGTGAAGATTATAAATATCTTGAAAAAGCATTGTATAGAAACTTTAAAGAAGAAAACATAGAAGGTCTAAATGCACAGGTCAAGCTATTTTTAGGTACAGTATTAAAAATGAAATTTGATAATAGCTATAAACTAGTTCCTGCAAAATCAAAACATTTACGGTTTTTGAATACATTAGCATCAGCTAAAATTGATGAATCTGAGGATTTTACTAATCTAAAGAATTATCCGCTTTATAAAGTTGATGATGCCACGTTTTCAATAATAGATTATTTCTTCGCTGTAGATAAATTTTTTAAGAGTGTACGTTTCATCTTAAAAGACGCCTTTAATTCACATCATAATTTGCAACCAAGAGATGGTTCTTTCTTTAGCTTTTTCAATACAAAGTTCTCTGAAGAATTTCTAATGAAACGAGTTCTAGATGACGTTTTTCATAAAAAGTATATTGTAAAAAGACAAGAAGCTGAAACTAAAGATAATGAGCCAGATTATTATGCTCGTCATAATAACAGAATTTACCTTTTTGAAAATAAGGATATTCTAGTTGCAGCAGGTATAAAAAGTTCATCTGATATTGATGAAATTAGAAAGTTATTAAAAAATAAATTTTTAAAAGACGGAAGCCGTGCTGTTGGAATAGGACAACTAGTAAAATCTATAGAACAGATAGTCAATAATCAATTTCCATTCGATGATTATGTAAATAATAAGAACAATCTGACCATTTATCCAATATTACTAGTGAGCGATAGAATATTTGAAGTAATGGGAATGAATTTCATTTTAAACCAATGGTATCTAGAATTAGTACGGGAGAAATTAGGCGAACAATATAATCCAAGTATTATTAGGGATTTAACATTTATTGATATGGATACTTTAATTTATTGGTTACCTCACCTAAAAAAGAAAGACAGTAATTTAAAAGATATTATAGATTCGCATCATAAGGCTATGAAAAAAGTTGCCAATATCAATACTCCAAACATTCAAGAAGGCATACTCCAAGCTAATAAATCTTTTTACAATCGACTTTCTCCAATAAGTAACCGATTTAGTGAATATAAGTTTCCTTTTAACTTACTTGTTGATAAATTCAGGGAAGTACTGCCTAAATAATATATTAAAATATTGAGAGACACAACATCATTAAAAATGTGTATAACCACTCTTGCCTTTAAACGAGTTAATATCTTAAAAATGTTATTTCGCAAGCCTTACATACACGTCTTTCTTGGATGTATTCATTGATATCATACCAACCACCCGTTTTTTGCCAAATATCTAGTCCTCTCCCTAAAATCACTTTCCACCCGTTATTCATTTCAATAGATCTGTCGTGAATAAAATCGTCAAACTCATAGGAAAATATAATGCCCATTGATTCCAACGAATAACGCATTTGTTCAAAAGCTTCCTTGGCATTTTCTATAAAATCTTCATTATTACTAGTTACTAAGTGAACTTTAACTTCTGTATCAGGATCTTTCTTTTCACTAATCAGTTTTGTGAGTTCCATAAAGTTGCGCAACTGATAGGGTAGCCTAATGTATGGGTCTGTGATATTAAAATCAGTGGCATTTAATAAATAAGCTCCAAATAAATTATCATAGGAAATACCAGACTGATTATCTCTAATTATTTTTTGTCCAGGTTCTAGTGATAAATTAATGTTTTCGGATTTCTGCGATTGATTGTTCTCAGCAACTTCCGTTTGCTGTATAGTAGGTTTTACTTCATTTTCAATCTCTTCTAATGTCAAGATAGAAAAATTTTCTCCTGTTGATTTACTAACGTAACTAAAATCTACTTCTTCGAAGGTTTCATCCATTTTACGAAGTTGATCTTTAACACGCTTTCTGTTTTCAATTGCGAAATCTAAAATTTCTTTCGCATCAGCTTCAGTGAAATCATTATCTGGGTAGATTATTTTAATTAGACCAGCGAATGTTTTAGCAATTGATGTTTTGTCTCGGGTAGTAATTGTGCTCGATAATTCAAAGTATTTTGTATAATCGTGCGTTCTATCTTCTTTCCTTAGGTTCTTTAATACTTCAGCAAGGTAATCAACAATAAAACCGTATTGCGAAGTAAACATTTCATTTCGTAATTTTTGAACTTCCCACCCTGGAAGATATCCGTGCATACGGTCAAGGAAAGCTGTGTCATAATAATCTTTAGGCAAGGCCTCAAAAAGATCGCTATGTTTCATCATATATTTTACTGAATGGTCTGTGTTTCCAACGAATACCATTGAAGCAGAAGCACCATAGACTTGAGTTCCTCTTGAAAAGGATTTATTAGCCATATAATTTTTCATTATATCCACTAAGCCACGGTCTACACGCTTTGTTTTACCTGCAAATTCATCATAGGCAACAACATCCCAATACCCAACTAACCCTATATCACCTGAACTATTATTTACAAATAGTTTCGCTTTTGATACTTCTCCACCAGAAATTAAAATACCGTGTGGCGACATTTCAGAATAAATATGCGACTTTCCTGTTCCTTTTGGACCTAGTTCAATTAAGTTATAGTTGTTCTCTACAAATGGAACAAGTCTGGTTAGTTGCAGCAGTTTTGAACGAAATGTAAATTCTTCTGGATTAAGTCCAATTGATTGTAATAAAACATCCATCCATTCTTCCTTGTCAAAATGTTTCCGAGCACCTTTATATTCTTCAATATCTACATTGGAAACTTGAATTGGTTTTAAACTTTCAACCATCCAAGGTATATGATCTCTTTCTTCGGAAGGAACGTAAGCCAAGGTTAAAATGCACCAAACACCACTAGATAGTAATTTTTGATGTTCTCTTATAAGTGCATCTGAAATTGGAACGCGGTTTAAACCTAGATTTGCAAATGAAGCTTCATATCTATCTTGCCTGTCATTAAGCTGAACCGCCACTTTATCTATAATTCTATGAGAACCTTTTTCTCGAATTGTAGATTTTATTATTTGAGACTCGTCTCGATGCACAAAATGTTTGACAATAATATTTTTAACAGTTTCTACACCTTCATCAATGGTTGCTTCGTCATCTGTAGCGCAGTATTGCCCTAGTAAATATTCAAGGACATAGGTAGGAACTATAGCATTGCCTTTTACTAATTTGGTTAAATCCTTACGAACTACCTTGCCTGCAAAGTGCTCGTTTATTTTTATATTAAGTGCGTTCATAGGTTTTAGAATTCATCAAAATCATTTGTAAAAGAAATATTAAGGGTATAGTAATACTCTTTGTAAGTTCTCCATTTGTTAGCGCGATCCATTGGTTCTTCCAGTACCAGTTTTACACGTTGATTTTTATATTTTCCACTTGCTTGCGCAGTTAATTGGAATCTGTTTTTAACTTCTCGCTGTCGTTGGTTTTCTTCTTTAATATCGAAGGTGTAGATAAACTGATCACTTAACAACGTGCCATCCTCTGCTTGAATGGATGCTTTAATTTTTCTTTCCAACATAGTATCATCTACCTGCTCTGTTTGAATAAATGAAACCGCGAGCAAGTTTGTAGTTATCTTGTCGGTAGATTTTATAATATCTATTTCTACCTGAGCTGTCGTGTCTTGACGCTTTTTATTCACTTTTACTACGGGTATTATAATTTCTTGTAACGATGCACCACCGTGAATAAATTTAGATCCAGAACCTTTAACTCGTAATCTATTTACCGATTTTGGAATTAATGCATTACCGGTACTTTTTAGTCCGAGTTGCTCGTGCGTAAAAGACTTTATTGCATCATTCCCAGTTATGTCAGTTCCAAGTACAAACCTTCTATTATGCTTATCAACTACACCTTTTATATCAGCCGTTGTAAAATCGCTTTCTTCTAATGTTTCATATTGATATAAAAACCCGTGATCTGAAGTGATAATCATATTATTACCATTCATATTGGAAATCTTCTTTAATAAGTCCATAAAGAAGTTTAGCTCGCTTTCTACCGCATCAAATACTTTGTCTTGCGAGGTTGTGTCATCACCAGTATCATCTATATTGTTATGGTAGATGTAAATAACATCATATTGCTTTACAAAGTCCCTGCCTGTTGTATTGGCACTAAACTTCATAAAATCTTCAGCTAAAATTGCTGTTGCTCGTGCTTCAGAATTTTCTGTTAGAATTTTTGAGCGAGATGCAATACCCATAGATGGCATCCCATCTACTAAAATTTGGTCTGTTCCTTCTTTTATTGATAGTTCTTTATGAGGCAACAAAGAAGCCATCCCTAATTGTGTATAGGATGGTAATGACGCTAACGAACCTTCAATTTCACTATCATATCTATTCTCTTGAGTTAATCTTTTATTTAACTCAACACCACACTCAAATCGTAATGCATCAGATATTATGACAAACACACGTTGCTTTTTTTCAACAAAAGGTTGGATATGGTTTTTGAAAAATTGTCTTTGACTATAGTTTTTGGCTACTGGCCAGTTTTCTAAATCATCAATAATAGATTGCCATTTATCATTGTAATGAAGTAACCAGTCATTGGTATATAATTTTTCTACTTTTTGAGCCAAACCGGCAAGTATGTTATCTTGATTGGATCTTCGGTAGTTTAGAATAAACTTTCTATATAGATAATCAATTTCATAAAGAGACGTCGTGTATTGCTCTAAACCGTTTTCAACAGACTTAAATTCTACTTTAAGTTTTTGAATCTGATATTGCAGTTGTGAAGCAAAAGAAACACTTTCATAGAATGCCACAAAATGCGGATTATACCAAAAGGTATGTTCTCTTTGCTTT
>JAGPVI010000260.1 GCA_018067115.1 Bizionia sp.
AAGCATATTGCTGTTTATACCTGTTAAGTTTACCACAAACGGTTGTATCTCGCGCTCCGGATTTACCAAACTAATAAACTGGTCCACGACTTCGTGTCCATTGTATTTGTATATGGCAATCTCGGTAATTCCCTCTTCATTAAACTTCCCGCCGGTCGTTTCTATGTCAACTATAGTGTAAATATGCTATTAATTTAAAAGTTTGTTATGCTTTGTAATTTCTTTCTCCAAAGATACTACTTCCTACACGAACCATTGTGCTGCCACATGTTATCGCTAATTTATAATCTCCACTCATACCCATAGAAATGGTTTTGAATACAGTATTTTCTGGCTGAAGATCTTTTAAATGATTGAACGCTTTTTGTAAAGTATTGAATTCGTTTTCAACCTGTGTCATATTATCGGTAAAGGTTGCCATACCCATAACACCGGTAATATTTATGTGTTTTAAGTCTAAAAACGCGTCCGATTTTAAGAGCTCTGAGGCTTCGTTTAAAGACATTCCGAATTTAGAATCTTCTTCCGCGATTTTTATTTGTAAAAGACAATTAATCGTGCGATCGTTTGCTTTCGCTTGTTTATTAATTTCTTTTAGTAATTTAAAATTATCCACCCCGTGAATTAAACTCACAAAAGGGGCCATATATTTTACTTTATTACGTTGTACGTGTCCAATCATATGCCATTGGATATCTTTGGGCATCTCTTCGAATTTGTCGCACATTTCTTGAATTTTATTCTCTCCAAAAACACGCTGACCGGCATTGTAGGCTTCCATTATATCGCTTATGGGTTTCGTTTTTGAAACGGCAACCAAAGTAACGTGGTCTGGCAATGTGGTTTGTATATCTTGTAATTGTAGTGTAATACTCATGTGTTGTTGCTTATTCAATGTGCTCATTTTGTAATAGTCTTAAAACTCGTAAATAATAACGCCACTTCTTAGCTTTGGTTCTATATACGTGCTTTTTGGTGGCATTTTTAAACCATCGTCCGCAATATTTTTAAGTTCATTAATACATGCAGGAATCATACCAAAACCAACTTTATAATCGCCACTATCTACTTTACTCTTCATATTTACAACTTCTTTAATACCACTTATGTAGTTAATTCTATTATCGTTGCGTAGATCGTCGATTCCTAAAATAGGCTTTAAAATTGTTGTATATAATAATTGAGCATCTAAAGCATCTAGAGATGTTTTAAACTTATAACTAGTTTTTCTTAGGTACAGCGAATAGAACTCACCGTCGAGATACATACTAAAATGATGTTTCTTAGCGGGTTTATACGGAATTGCTCCGCGGTTTTCTATTCTGTAAAGGGTATCTAACTGTATTAAAAACTCCTCTTTTGTTAGTCCGTTAAGGTCGGTGATTAGCCTATTAAACTCGTGAATCCTTAATTCGGATTCAGGAATTAAATACGTCATAAAATAGTTGTAAGATTCCGATCCTTTGTGATTCTTGTTTTTAGATTTTAGGTCTTCGTATAGTAAATGCGAAGATGACGAACGGTGATGCCCATCGGCGATATATAACGTTCCTATGTCGGCAAATGCTTCCGAAATAGCTTTTACATCGGCATCACTTTCAATTTTCCATAGGTAATGCGTATCGCGAAACGTGGTGGTAAATTCAAATTCTGCTCTGTGTTCTTGTTCCTTTTTAATAATCGATGAAATAACAGCGTTATCTGGATAGGTTAATAGCACAGGTTCGGCATTAAAGCCCACTGTTTTTAGGTAGTCTTTAAAAACGACTTCGCGACTTGTAATCGTGTCTTCGTGTTTTTTTATAATATCGGCTTTATAATCTTCGACACTTGCAGCCGCTACAATACCGTTAAATACTTGGTTTTTGCGGTCTATAATTTTATAAATATAAAAACAAGGGGTCTTGTCTTGAACAAAAATACCATCCTCTTTAAATTCTAAATACCTGTTTTTAACGAGTTGGTATCGTGCAACGCCAGAAATTTCTTTAGCATATTTATATCCCGGATTAACGATATGTAAAAACGAATACGGATTATAGTCTAACCGTCCTTCGCGTTCTGCCTGCGTATAACTTTGGTACGACCGCGAGGCCACCAAGCTCACTTTATCTCGGGTAGGACGTACTGCTTTAAACGGAATGATTTTAGACATACTAAATATTGTGAGCATTTAATTCGCATAAAAATAAAATTTGAACTTTAGATGTATGCGAACGCTATCTGCTTGTATTTTTTATTTCGAAAATTGTTGAGATACTTTTTCAGCTTTTCTACTTTCTGAATAATCGTAGAATCCTTCGCCAGATTTAACACCTAGTTTTCCTGCAGCTACCATATTTACTAATAATGGACACGGTGCATATTTAGGGTTTTTAAAGCCGTCGTACATCACGTTTAAAATTGATAGACAAACGTCTAGACCAATAAAATCTGCTAATTGCAACGGTCCCATAGGGTGCGCCATACCTAATTTCATAACCGTATCGATCTCTTCTACACCGGCAACACCGTTGTACAATGTTTCGATAGATTCGTTTAGCATAGGCATTAAAATTCTGTTGGCTACAAAACCTGGGTAATCATTAACCTCGGTTGGCGTTTTACCTAATTTAATAGATAAATCCATAATTGTAGATGTCACGGTATCGCTTGTGCTGTAGCCGCGAATAATTTCTACTAATTTCATAATTGGCACTGGGTTCATGAAGTGCATACCAATAACTTTCTCTGGGCGAGAGGTTACGGCTCCAATTTGTGTAATAGATATCGAAGATGTATTCGTTGCTAAAATGGTATTTTCGGCACAAACGGCATCTAATTGTTTAAATATTTTAAGCTTTAGATCTAAGTTTTCGGTAGCTGCTTCAACAACTAAATCCGTGTTTTTTACACCCTCAGCAATATCTGTAAATGTTTTAATATTGTTTAAAGTAGCGGTTTTATCAGCTTCAGAAATTTTTTCCTTAGCAACCATTCTATCTAAATTTTTAGTAATGGTATTTAATCCGCGCTCTAAAGAAGCTTCACTAATATCTATAAGTTGTACGTTGTATCCGGATTGAGCAAAAGTGTGGGCAATTCCATTTCCCATTGTTCCTGCTCCAATTACTGCTATATTCTTCATTAAAATTTATTTTTTAACCCTAAATAAAAAGGATTCTTATTTGTATTATATTTTATGTTGTTGAATTCGTTCTGGCTTAAGAAAGTTGGTAGTATCGTTTTATAACAGCGGTATCTACTATTCTTAAAACAACGAGACTCTTTTTATTGTCTTAAAACTGATTAATAATCATAGTAGCAACACGCAAAGCTTCTGTTCCATCGTGAAGGGTTACCACAGGTTTTGTGTTATTATTTATAGCATCTGCAAACGATTCTAATTCGTCTAAAATGGCATTATTTTCTGAAATATCAGGATTGTCGAAATAAATCTGTTTTTTAATGCCTTCCGCATTTTGAAGAATCATATCGAAATCTCCAGGGTTTTTAGGGGCATCTTTCATTTTTACGACTTCACATTTCTTTTCTAAAAAGTCGACAGAAATATAAGCATCACGCTGAAAAAAGCGTGTTTTACGCATATTTTTTAACGAAATTCTACTAGCTGTTAAATTTGCCACGCAGCCGTTAACAAACTCTATACGGGCATTGGCAATATCTGGCGTTTCACTAATTACCGAGACACCACTTGCAGAGACGTGTTTTACTTGAGATTTTACAACGCTTAAAATAGCATCGATATCATGAATCATTAAATCTAAAACCACAGGCACATCGGTACCACGGGGGTTAAATTCTGCCAGACGGTGCGATTCTATAAACATTGGTTTATCGAGCATATCTTTAACGGCAATAAACGCCGGGTTAAAACGCTCGACGTGCCCCACTTGACCTTTAACGCCTTTTTCGGCTACCAAAGCACGAAGTGTTTCGGCTTCTTCAACCGTATTTGTAATGGGCTTTTCTATAAATATATGCTTCCCTTTTGCTATAGCTTGTCTAGCACAGTCAAAGTGCGATAGGGTAGGCGTTACAATATCGACAACATCTACAGCATCAATTAATGCCTCAATAGTATTAAAATAGGTGTAGCCTAATTCTGCTTCTATACGTTTTGCGTTTTCCTCATCGGCGTCATAAAAGCCCACAAGGTTATATTTTTCAGATTGATTAAGCAGTCTTAAATGAATTTTTCCCAGATGACCAGCACCTAATACTCCTACGTTCAGCATATAATTACGTTTTCAACAAAAATAAGATTTTTGGAGGAGAATAAAGAAAAAAGAATTTATAAAATAAAGGTTTGAATAGTTTAAGATTTGATTAATTTTATCCCGCAAAACTCCCTATTATTTTGAAAGATACTTTAAAACATCAAGGCCTACGTCAGCAATTAGTTTCTGTAGTTAAGGCTAAAGGTGTTACAGACGAAAATGTGTTAAAAGCAATAGCTAAGATCCCGAGGCACTTGTTTATGGATTCTAGTTTTTTAGATCATGCCTATCAAGATAAAGCATTCCCTATTGCTGCCGACCAGACGATTTCACAACCGTATACGGTAGCGTTTCAAAGTGAATTAATGCAAATAGAACGCGGACATAAAGTGTTAGAAATTGGTACAGGTAGTGGTTACCAAACCGCTGTTTTGTGCGAATTAGGAGCACAAGTATATAGTATAGAGAGACAGCGAGAGTTGTTTAAAAAAACGAGTCAGTTTTTACCTAAACTAGGCTATCGTGCTAAACAATTAATTTTTGGTGATGGCTACAAAGGTTTTGTAGAAGAAGCACCATACGATAGTATTATTGTTACTGCCGGTGCACCATTTGTACCCAAACCACTTTTAGCGCAACTAGCTATTGGTGGGCGATTGGTAATTCCTGTAGGCGACGATGTGCAAACGATGACGCTTTTTGTTAGAACAGGACCTAAAGCCTTCGTGAAAACCGAATTTGGTGAATTTCGTTTCGTGCCTTTATTGGAAGATAAAAATTAAGGCGTTTATTTCGTTGTTTTAGCAATCGTTTTAATCACCATAACAAGAGGTGTTAGGGTTAAAAATGCGATAATTAGTATTAAGAAATAATTTGAAAACAACGAAAACGAATTGGTGTTTTTTAATGCGATGTTTACTATTTCGTAAGTTATGACTGCACAAATAAGAGCTATACTTAAATTTATATAACGTATTATTTTTGAAGCTCCGTTATAGTGCTTTTTTGCATTTTCTTGAGTGATTTTTATTGGGTAGTTATAAAGGTACGGGTGTTTGTTTAATTTGTAAATTCCAAAACAGATAGCAGAGAGCAGCATAGGAATTAACCAAATCATACTTTTCTCGTCATAACGGTTTACTTCGCCGTCTAATCCAAAATGAGCAGGAACCCTATCGGGAAGCTCACTGTAATAATAACCAATAAAAGCAAACGAAAACACTAGACTTAGAAGTGTGAGTGCTTCGAGAACTCTGTCTGTTTTATCACCGTCTATTTTTAGCTTAGGGCGGTTGGTGTCGAACATTTTTGGTGTTTTAGTTTAGGGCCTTCCAACGTATTTATATATAGCTCGTTTAAATTAGTAATATGAAAGTTTTAAAGAGTTAGGTCTGACTATGACAATGCATTTAAAAATTTTTGAGCCTATAGGTTTAATGTAGGTATTTATTGTTCTCTGTTATATTTATAATATTATCATTTAATGTATACCATTCTACAAACGACTCATATTTTTCAGTGTTATTATCTAACCATTCTGTAAATTCATTTTCTGCTCCCATTTGAAACAAATAGTGATTGTAAGCTTCAAGTAAATTATTGTCTATTAATTTTTTATGATAATCAAATAATACATTAGGATAATTTTTATAGTCCTCTTTAAAATAATACTCGATAAAGGAGCTTCTTATTTCTGATAGCGTTTTAAGGTTAAATTCTGTTTGATCTATAATTGATAGAATAAAACTTTTACCAAATATCGCACAAAATGGTAATTCAATAGTATCTGTATTACTATTATT
>JAGPVI010000271.1 GCA_018067115.1 Bizionia sp.
AGGTCGGTTTTTAGCCTCATCTACCCATGTATTGGCTTTTTTAACTATTAAACAACCCTGAAGGGCATTCTTTGTTTTCAAATGCTCTTCTTGCTGTTTTAAGTCTTTTACTATTGTAGTTAGGTTAGACTTATTCATTCAATTTTGGCGAATTAAATGATAGATTACGAAGCTCTTCTGAAACATCGTAAACTATAGGTTCCCACGATTCATCCCATAAATGCCTTCTGTCATCTAAATAATCTGCAATAATCTCCCTTAATAAAGTTGAAACATTTTTCTTAATTCTTGACCCTACTAAATCTAAATGATCTTTCGTTTCCGAGTCGATCCTGACGTTAATTGTTGTTTTCATAATTTTGTTTTTAATTTTATATTATTTAATTAGTAAATACTTATTAAATAGGGTTCAAAAAAAACACCTAGCTAATAAGATTTAGCTAGGTGCAATATGAAAAACAATTCAACCGAGAAAAAGTGAATTATTTGGTGAAATTATGGTGAATTCGTGGTGAATTATGGTGAAAAATGAAATGAAGAGAATAAATCACTATTTAATAGAGCTATTTATCAAACTTTATCCATTTTTCTTTAAAGTCTTCCACTATCTCTAAATGACTATTACTGTCTTGACCAAGTCTTAAATTTATGAAACTACAATCGTAATAATCATTGCAGAAATCTTTAAAATCTTCAGCTGAAAATTTTATTTGTTTAAGCTCCTTTTTTAGACAGTAAAACAAACCTAATCCAAATTTCCGTTCTCTATAAAAAGAGTCTGAAAGTAAACTATCAATAAAAAGCACTACCCTTTTTGACTTAAACTTCATATTAAATTTTTCGAAAATTTCTTCCGTTTTTAAAACAGTGGATAAATTGTTTTTAATCTCAAATTCAAATTGATCATTCAGGAATTCTAATATCTGGTAGTTGTTTTCTAAAATAAAAATCTTTTTTATTAAATCTGAAGTATGGAATAATTCTTTATTAAAACAATCACTGTTTCCTATTAAAAACTGTCCTACCATCTCTAATTCATACCTTAGAGAAAAAGCTAATTCCTCTCTCTTTCTTTTGATTGTAGTAAACCTTAATTCTAGTTGATTTCCCTCTTTACCTTTTTCATTTAATGAAAATCTTTGATCATTCCTTTCACAACATTCGTAGAAAAACTGATTAAAAAATTTTAATCCGATTTGCTTCTTTTCCTCCTTATTAAATCCATATGTGTCAGATTCAAAATCCTTTTGAAACATAATTACATCAGCACCTAAATATAGCTTGTAATGTTGCAGAAGAAAATCACGCAATTCAACACCAATTTCTCTAACAAAATCATATTTCAAATTATCATTAGTAAATTCCATTACAAGGCTAATTTCACCTGATACATCAGGTTCTGGAAGTTTACCAAAGCTAAATGAGTAGTTTGTTTGTACTAAATTATGTTGTAATACATAATCAAGACGTTCCTGCTCGTTTAAAAGCTTAAACTTGTCTTCATTTAAAAATCCAAAATATTTATATTTCATTTATTTTAAAAGTTTTGAGTAGTCATCAGGTAATACGGCATCAATATCACGTAAATAGAGTTCTAATGCCTTAATAGTTGAGTGTCCCGTTATTAATTGCAACCTTCCTTTAACTTCAGATGGTGTAGCTGTTTTAGCCATTTCCTTATAAAGCTTAGTTATGAACGTATGCCTAAAACTATATAATCCATAATCTTTACCCAATCCAAAGTGATCTTTTATCTTCTTAAATCGCTTTGTAAAATAATCTCTTTTATTAGATACAGCGACATCCCAAATACCTCCAATGGCTTGTGGTGTAAATAAAGAATCACTTTTATTTAAATGAAAAAGCTCAGGAAGTTCATTGATTAATATATCAGGAATGATTTTAATTTTAACAGGTTGGTTTTTTGCACGTATGTATATCTTTCTATCTTTTAAATCTAGATCACCAACCTTCAACCTGCACACCTCAATGGGTCTTAAAAAATTAAAAGATATAAACTGCACGAATAAATATAAGATTGGATCATTTTCCTTCATATATAAGAAAATGTCTTCCTGTTGAGTAGGTGTATATGTTTTATTTCGCTCTGGAGTAGCTTTTAAAACGTTTATTTTCTTTACGAAATTCTCCTGTAAAACGTCATTATCAACTAACACTTGAAATAATGAAGCTATATCAGTTCTCGTGTTATTCCTGTTTCTTGGACTTGTATTTTGTAACACAGAATTTAAATATTGTATTACAGTCTTTTTAGTGATGGCGGTAATACATAAATCTAAGTTTGTTTTATTATCGAGCAACCAATTATTGAATCTATTAATTCTACTTTTAAACTTAGGGTAAGAGTTTTCGTTTAAAATTTTCGCTTTTGTATTTAAGGCTAACTCGAAAGCATCTTTAATTGAAATAACCAATTCTGGAACTTCAGCCTCTACGGCAACAACATTCTCTATAGTAGGTAAAGTACTTGGTTGAGAGTCTGAGATAGTAAACTTCTCTTTTAGATAGCTTTCTAGAGACTTATTATCCTGATAAGGATTAAATCCATCTAACAAAACCATATCTAAACCCTGTTTCATTACTTTAAGAATATGGTAACGGTTTCTTTTACTCTTGTGCCTATTGACACCTCCTTTAATATTAGTTTGTCGTACTAACCTACCTGTATTTGGATTTCGAAATGAGTAGTAAACATACCAGTCTTTATCTAAAGCCTGTTTCTGTTGTAGTTTGGTAAGCTTAGACCAAGTATTTACATCTACACCACCTGTATATATTTTAGGGTCACTATAATTTAATTTCATTCCAAAATCGTGTACGTTATCGTGTACGTTTTGTAAAAGTAAGAAAATAGAAGACATAAAAAAACGGATTGTGAGACACAATCCGTTGATTTTAGTAAGGTAAACTTAGTAGCGGGAACTGGACTCGAACCAGTGACCTTCGGGTTATGAGTTTTTGACACTATAGTATCAATTTAATATAAAATTACTATAAATCAATGCTTTACAGACTATTTAATATAATTTAATAGCAAATAATATTAAACAAAACTAACAAATGTTGTACCTATGTTGTACCTAAAATGATTATCTTTATAACCCAAAAGTAATTATTATGGCAACGGTAAGAGTAGTTTTAAGAAAAAAGAAAAATAAAGCTGGACGATTTCCTATCTCCATTCGCATAACTAAAGACCGTAAAAGTTCTTATTTGAACACTGGTCAGTATATTGATGAGAAGTTCTGGGATGAAAAAAATCGGAATGTTAGAAAATCTCATCCCAATTCCAAAGTTCTAAATAATTTTATTACTACTAAAGTTGCGGAAGCTAACGATAAAGTTTTAAAGTCTGAAATGAAACCTGAATACGAAACTGTTTCAGAAATTAAAAATAAAATTGTAGTGACTAAACGATTGGACTTTTTCGCCGTTGCCGAAATGCACCTTCAAAATCTAAAAAACAGACATAAGCACCATCAATACGATACTGAATGTGGTCGATTAAAAAAATTTAAAGAATTTCTTGATAAGGACACAATTCCTTTTAATAGATTAAATGTTACAGTACTCAAAAAATTTGAAACGCACTTATTACATAGCAAAAATCTCTCGCCTAGAACGGTTGTAAACTATCTGATTCTTATAAGAACGATTTATAACTTGGCTATATCTGAATCAATTACAGATAGAGGATTATATCCTTTTGGCAAAGGTAAAATGACTATTAGGATACCCGAGTCTCAAAAAATAGGATTTTCTTCAGATGAGATACAAAAGTTAGAAAGTGCCCAAGGTATTACCGAGGCGCAACAAAAGGCAATCCATATATGGCTTATTAGTTTTTACTTTGCAGGTATTCGAGTAGGCGATTTATTAAAGTTGAAATGGTCAGATTTTAACGATGGACGCCTACTCTATCGGATGAACAAAAATAATAAGCTGGTTTCTCTTAAAATTCCTGAAAAAGCCATTGACATATTTAAATATTATAGAGAACAATCGATAAATGATGAGCTTGTATTTCCGCAGTTAAATGATGTCAATCTTGATGACACAGAGGAAGTATCGATAAGGACGCAGTCCATAACTCGAAATCTGAATAGAAGGTTAAAGATTGCTGCCAAGCAATTGGGTATAAAGAAAAACATAAGTATGCACATTGCCAGACATAGTTTTGGAAATATCTCTGGAGATAAAATCCCAATTCAGATGCTACAAAAATTATATCGTCATTCTTCCGTAACGACCACTATCCGTTATCAAGCCAACTTCATCCATAAGGATGCAGATGATGCTTTAGATAGTGTCATAAATTTTTAAAGAAATAAAAAAATAAATGAGCGGATATTTTGACTATGCTAAACCTGTTTATAGCAACAAAATATCCGCTCTTTATTATTTCCAATAACCGATTTAGTCTCTCCTAGATGGAAACTAATTTT
>JAGPVI010000285.1 GCA_018067115.1 Bizionia sp.
ATATCACAAAAATCAATTTCAGATTCATTTTCTCCAAGCGAAATTGAAGATTTATAGGTGTTATACAATAGTGTACTTATTTCTTGTGTTCTGTGGGTTGTTCTCTCAATATTCATAAATAACTCACCGTATAATAATCCAGCAAGTTTATTATTTGAATTTAGGTAGAGTTTAGCAAGTCTAAAATAATTGGAAGAAAACATTGGGGCCACTTCTATTCCCATTTTATAGTTTTTAATGGCTTCATCGTAATTCTCTTGTGCCAAATAAACATTTCCTTTCTCTAAATGTAAATTACCTGCCTTTGGAAATCTTTTCATTCCTTCTTCGTATTCTTTAATGGCTCTTTCTGATTTTCCTAAATAACTGTAACAATTGCCTGCCATTTGGTAAACTTGGCTATTTATAGTTTTATATTTTTTTGTTGCTTTTAATATATTTAACGCCGTTTTGTACTCTTTTTTTAGAACGTGAGCGTAAGCTATTTCGTAAGGGTACATATAGTTTTCTGGGTCAAGTTCCTTGCACTCTTCTAAAATTTTAATGCTTTCTTCTATTTTCCCGTCATCCATTAAGGCAATCGCATTATTTGCTTTAATTAAAGCAATATCACTATTTGACTGAGCAAAAATAACATTTGAGATTAGTAAAAATAGAAGGTAATAATTTTTCATGAGGGTTGATTTTTAAGAACGCTTAGTAATTATGTGTATAAGCCTTATAACCGCCAATATTCACGCTTTTTCAAGGGGTAAACAAGCGTTTTCTAGGAAGATACAGAATTGCCTATACCGTGTATTATATGGAATGCTGCGTTTATATTAATTATTTTTTAATAGAGGGAATCATTTAAACCTTTTCTATATCTAGGTGTTTCTTAAAATTGTTTTGCAGTCTGTTTCTTAAAAACATTCCAAAGAGGTAAAACAAAATGCCGACAGCAATTATAATGCCTCCAAAAACCAGGGAGGTGTTATTAGATGCCGCCACTACTATGGTTATTAAGCCAATTAATAGTGTAAGAATAGGGAAAATAGCAATAACAGGATTTGGTTTGCTCTTTAAATCTATAAAAGAACCTTTTTCAGATGCTAGTATTTCGCCATTTAAATACGCCGTTTTTCTTTTAAAATTTGGTACGTACCACTTAATATAAGTCCATTTATCGTAAGCTTCAAAGGTATTCTGGCTTGTAAATTTCCCAACAAAAGTTAGATTGCTTTGCTTAAAGATGCCCTCTATTTTTTGCTTTAAAAGCGCTTCTGTTAAACCTGAAGAATACTGTATTGTTTTAGTATTGAGTGTTTTATTAATCATTTTATAGGGGTGTTTTTTTTAAGAGAGCACTAGTAAGGCAAATGTGATTTCTTTTCACATAGCTAACACAGCTAGCCTATCGCTTAAGTTATATTTTTTATAAATATAGTTAACTTTAAGTTATTATCTGGAAGAATAAAAGCGTGGAATGTGGTTATTTGTTGTGGTGAGGCTTGGAATTTTTGTTTTTTGGAGTTTTGATTCCGTAGTAACCACTAAAAGTATTGAAACTAAAATAATAAGTGACGTAGAAATTAAAGCCCCATAGTCTTTCGGTGCGATACTATTTAAATAACCGTTTGTTAGAAGATTCAAAATACAAGAGGTTAATATAAAAACCGAAACTAGATTTCTTTTTGTTATTTTAAGGTGGTGAAAGGGTAGTGAGTTTATAGCAACGTATTATTACGTTGCTCTATTAAGACCGCGAGTTGTGTAGAGGGTAATTAGACGTTGGGCACTTACAGCGACCTTTGGTTAGGTGAAAATACAGCAATTGTTTTTAAACATTATTGTAAATAATTATTTTTTCCGCGATGTATTTCTCAATTTGTTCTTTGTCCGTTTTATTTCTAATTATTAATAATTCGTTGTTTTTATGTGTTCGATAACTCAATAAAAACTTTGTTTTTCCGCTTCGAGTTAATTCCGTGTATTCAAATCGGTTTGGGTCAAATTTTTCGTTTATCAGTTCTGTTTTTTGAGTTCTGTCTAGAATTTTTTTCAGTCGAGTTAATTTTCCGCTTTTCTCGTCAATTTTCAATTCCGAATAGTAAATCCACGATGCAAATCGGTAAATTATATATCCCATTAAAGTCAAAATCGCAATAAAAATTCCTATTCCAATTCCGAGCAACCAAATAAGGAATAAAAATGACGTAAAAGTCCACATCAATAGTTCTTTCCAGTTAAATGAAATTCTATCGCTCAGCGTGTGAATATGTCCGTTTTTTGAAATTCTAAAGTAGACTTCGCGATCGGTCATAATTGTTTATAACGGTTTTGTTTAAGATTAGTTTGGTGACTAAGCAACTACATTAATAAATAGAAAATGCGTAAATATTTTCGTGAAATGGCTAAAACTGGCATTAAATTAAAACTGGTGTTGATAGTAGTTTTAGTAATATTCTACTAACTTCCAAATGCTATCATTCTTATACAAATGATACTTTTCGCTTGTAAAAATAGAAATATTCGGGATGTTCTCCATTGCGTCTATAGCTGTCAATTTTAATTCAGGTGTCTGCTTAATTATAAGTTGATTTAAGTTTTTTAGCTGAAGAAAAAAATCTATTGACTGTAAAGGTAAATGGTCTATTTCTATGGAGGCAATCATATCTGAGTATTCTTTAGGTTCTATTGTGGTTAAATCAAAGCAATGACTTAGCCATAGTTTAGTAATGCTATTAAATGTAAACGCCCAAGAAATATTGTTTT
>JAGPVI010000296.1 GCA_018067115.1 Bizionia sp.
GTCACGACAACTTAATGGCCCACGTCGTTGCTTTCGATCTACTCACAAACCATTACACGTATTTACTAGTCAAACAAAGCTTAAACCAGGCAGATTTAAAACTCATCACCCAAAGTACCACCAACAAAAATCAATTTCTCTGGAAGGGCTCAAAAACTGATCTAATAGAACTAATCTACGCACTATATTCTTTAGGAGTCATAGGAAACGGTAAAGGCGAATTAAGCAAAATATTTAAGGTTTGTGAGAGTCTTTTCAATATAAAACTTGGAAATCCCTATAAAACCTTCGCCGAAATTAAAGCACGCGTCGATGGACAAACAAAATTTATAGACCGACTAAAAGAAAGCCTTCTAACAAAAATAAACTTAGACGTTTCGTAAAATAAAGCCGTCCAGAATCTAATCATTTCACCCCTTTATAAATGTTAAATTACTTCGGTAGTACCGAAGACATACCGAAGAATAGTCAGTAATAATCAACAACTTTGTAGAACGAAAGTCAAATCAACATAAAATTAATCTAGAGATAACACCCCACAAAAGTGGGGCTATCTCAAGTAACCTTTTAAATCGTTTTACAATGGGAGCAACTATTATTACCACCGAAGATCTCTATGATTTTAAACTAGAATTAATAGCAGAACTTAAAAAAATCTTAACTCAAAAAGAAGCCAACTTTCATTTAAAAAAATTCCTAAAATCTGCTGAGGTTATGGAGTTACTACAAGTCAGCCCAGGCACGCTTCAAAATCTAAGAATTAATGGCACCATTCCCTACATAAAAATGGGAGGCACTATGCTCTATGAGTATCAAGAAATACTAAGTATTCTAGAGAGCAACAAAGTGTCCTAAATAATCACATCACAAGATCCCGCAGTTTTGCGGGATCTATAATCCTTACGTTAAATGACTAAAGTTAATTACATATATCATTTAAAGGCGGTATTCCTATTGTTTAGCAAAGACAGTAGATTAAACCCAACCCATATTAGCTTATATATGGCATTTTTCCAGTTATGGAACCACAACCGATTTCCAGACACCTTTTTCGTAAACCGGGAAGACGTAATGCGCATTTCTAAAATCGGGTCCAAATCTACGTATCATAAGTGTATTAAGGATTTAGATCACTATAAGTACCTCGTCTATTTTCCCTCGCACAACCCTTTTAAAGGCTCACAAATTAGGATGCTTATTTTTCATACCGTATCTGATGAAGATCCTCCTAAAATAACAGATGATTTTCTTAAAAAAACAACTGTCCCAAAATCAGGACAAGTACCAAGACAAGTACCGAACCAAGCAATGGACTTAGGTGTCCCAAATCAAGGACAAGCAGTGGTACCTTTTAATAAACATAATAAACAAATAGAAAACATATATAAACTTGACCAGCCAAAAAATGAATTAGAAGTGTTAACCTTTTTTAAAAAAGAAAAATGGCCAGAAATAGAAGCTAAAAAATTCTATAACCATTACCTGGGAATTGGTTGGAAAGTTGGAGGGAAAACTAAAATTGTGAACTGGAAAGCGACAGCTCAAAATTGGATGCTAAAAGCTAAAGAAATTGCAGCTCAAGCTAAAACGAAAACAAACAGCTACCAGCTGTCCCAAAATAAAGACAACCTACATACCACGAGAAACAAAGATTACCACCAACCGCTTTAACGGCATCAATGCAAGATCCTCTAAAATGAAACCACAATAATTAAAACCTAATCCAAGATGAAAACGTCTCCCACTAGCTATAACAGAAACAACCCCAGTATCATTTACGAAGGCGCATCAGAATTCCAACTAGGCACTCTAGACGGAAATATTATTAATTACGATTTCCAAAAAATAGTAAACTACATTCAGGTGAAAGGAAAATTAATGTTCGGCAAAAACTTTAAAGTCTATCAAGAAGACCACGAGCTCTTGTTAAAACTCTCCAGTTATTTTATAAAAGATTATGCCTACTGTGCAAAATTCGGAATCGACCCAGACAAAGGCCTCCTCCTATCCGGACCCGTAGGCTGCGGAAAAACAACACTAATGATGCTGCTACCGCATCTTATACCTCATAAAAAAAGGCACACTATTATTCCGGCGCGCAATATTGTATTTGGCTTCAATGCCATTGGCTATAAAACAATCGAAGATTATAGTGATAGTAAAGAGTATTGCTTCGACGATCTAGGCGCAGAACACACCGGCAGGCATTATGGTAAAGACTGCAACGTAATGGGCGAAATATTAATATCGCGATACGACCAATTTAAAAAGAAAGGGATTAAAACACATTGCACTACCAACCTCAACGCCGTAGAAATTGAAGAACGCTATGGCGAACGCGTACGCTCCAGAATGAGAGAACTGTTTAATCTGGTTAGTTTTAATACCAATAGTGTAGATAAAAGAGGCTAATATAACTCGCAATACATAAAACAAGATCGCAACGCGTGTGTTCTCCTGGCCTTATGTTTTAATAACAGTTAGTATTATTTACTCAACTTTAATCCTATTTACGGAAATCCACATCTCCAAATCAATATATATTACTATTTTTATGCTTTTGTAAAACAAATTAGCAAAAAGCGATTCTTCCAATAATCCAACGAAACGTTAGCCGTTAAAACCAAACGAACAAATGTCACAAACCATCAACCAAAACCCCGAACAAATAGCGCGTGATAAAATAGACCAAATGCTTCAAGATGCTGGATGGGTAGTGCAGTCAAAAAAGAAAGCAGATTTATCTGCCAATAAAGGCGTTGCTGTACGAGAATATCAAACAGATGTTGGGCCAGCCGATTATGTTCTGTTTGTAGACCGTAAACCCGTTGGAATTATAGAAGCAAAGCGCGAAGATGAAGGCTATAGACTTTTAATGGTAGAAGACCAATCGTCAAATTATGCTAATGCAAAACTAAAATACTTAAACAACGATCCTCTGCCTTTCGTTTACGAAAGCACAGGAACCATAACAAGGTTTACAGATTATCGAGACCCTAAACCAAGAGGGAGAAATGTGTTTAGTTTTCACAAACCAGAAACCATTGCCGAATGGTTAAAAAAAGGAAAAAGTCTTAGAGAGCGTTTATTATCACTACCTGCTTTAGATACAACAGGACTACGCCCTGCTCAAATTGTTGCAGTTAATAACCTAGAACATTCTTTCAAAAAGAATAGACCAAAAGCCTTAATCCAAATGGCTACAGGTGCCGGTAAAACATTTACAGCTGCGACTTTTGTTTATCGTTTGCTAAAACACGCCGACGCCAAACGTGTTTTGTTTTTGGTCGACACCAAAAACTTGGGAGAACAGGCAGAACAGGAGTTTATGACCTTTCAACCTAATGACGATAACCGAAAATTCACAGAATTATACAATGTACAGCGTTTATCTTCAAGCTATATTGCTTCAGATAGTCAAGTCTGTATTTCCACCATACAACGCCTCTACTCTATTTTAAAAGGAGAAGAATTAGATGAAAGTGCAGAACTCGATAATCCTAACGAAAACTCTTGGTTACAAAACAAACTAGCAAAAAACAAAGCCATTCCTGTAGAGTACACTCCAAAAGTACCTATAGAACAATTTGATTTTATAGTAATTGACGAAGCCCACCGTTCTATTTACAATTTATGGAAACAAGTATTAGACTATTTCGATGCCTTTCTTATTGGCTTAACGGCAACACCAGACAAAAGAACCTTCGGTTTTTTTAATGAAAACGTAGTAAGCCAATACACCTACGAAGAGTCGGTAACAGATGGCGTAAATGTTCCTTATG
>JAGPVI010000309.1 GCA_018067115.1 Bizionia sp.
TTGCGAACGTAAACAAGTTGGTGCGGTTATTGTTAAAGATAGAATGATAATCTCTGACGGATTTAACGGAACACCAACAGGTTTCGAAAATTTTTGCGAAGATGATGAAGGCTACACCAAATGGTATGTGCTACACGCCGAGGCAAATGCAATTTTAAAAGTAGCCTCGTCTACACAGTCTTGTAAGGGGGCAACGTTATATATTACGTTATCGCCTTGCAAGGAATGCAGTAAGTTAATCCATCAAGCAGGAATTGTAAGAGTCGTGTATCAAGAGGGGTATAAGGACGATTCGGGCTTACGTTTTCTTGAGAAAGCAGGAATCGAAGTCCAACAAATACAACAGTTACAAGCATAATGAAAATGAAAAGAAAATACTGGCCATTGATTTTAGGATCTGCTATTGCGGTTGGTATTTTTATTGGAGGTAAGCTCAATTTTAACGATTCTTCTGATCGCTTATTTACTTCTAATAGCAAAAAAGATAAACTAAATAGACTTATTGATTATATCGATTACGAATATGTAGACGATGTAAATACCGATAGTATTGTGGATGTTACCGTGAATGAGATTTTAGAGAACCTAGATCCGCATTCTGTGTATATTCCTAAAGATGATATGCAGGAAGTTACCGAAAATATGAAAGGTGATTTTATAGGTATCGGTATTAGTTTTTATACGTATAGAGATACAATTACTGTAATTAGAACCATTGAAGACGGCCCGAGTGAAAGGGCTGGGCTTAAGGCTGGAGACCGTATAATTACGGCCAATGGCGATTCGCTATTTGGTAGAGATTTAACCAATGGTGATTTGGTGAAAAAATTAAAAGGCTTAATAAATACTAAAGTAAACCTTGGGGTTATTCGTCGTGGTAGTGATAAAGCTTTGGCTTTTACAGTAACTCGCGGGCACATCCCTATTAAAAGTGTGGACGCCGCTTATATGCTGAGTGATAATTTGGGGTATATTAAAATTAATAGATTCGCCGAGTCTACATATAGAGAATTTAAAAAAGAATTAAATAAGTTGCAAGCACTTGGTGCTACCGAATTGGCACTAGATTTACGTGAAAACCCAGGTGGTTTTTTGGGGGTCGCAGAAAAGATTATAGATGAATTTCTAGAAGATGAAACTCTAATTTTATTTACCAAGAATAAAAGTGGAAAGATCGATAGAAACTACGCCACCTCTCAAGGGTCATTCGAAAACGGAAAGGTGTATGTGCTAATTGATGAAAACTCAGCTTCGGCAAGCGAGATTGTCGCTGGTGCTTTACAAGATAACGACAAAGGGGTAATTGTTGGTCGTCGCTCTTATGGAAAAGGCTTAGTGCAGCGCGAAATGCAATTGGGAGATGGTAGTGCGGTGCGCTTAACAGTATCGCGATATTACACACCAACCGGACGTTCTATACAAAGGGCTTACGAAGTAGGGAACGGTGATTATTTCGATGATTATTATGCTAGAATTGAAAGTGGCGAACTCTTTGATGCCTCCAAAATAGAGGTGGCCGATTCTTTAAAATTCACGACGCCAAAAGGTAAAATTGTGTATGGTGGCGGTGGTATTATTCCAGATGTTTTTGTGCCTATAGACCAAGCGATGAATAACGAAACCATTGTGTATTTACACCGTCGCGGATTTATAAATAATTTTGCATTCGAGCATTTAGAAAGTGACCGCGAGGCTTATGCTAACGTTTCGAAAAAGGATTTTATAAAGTTTTATGAAGTAGACGATTTGGTGGTTGAAGATTTCCAGGACTATTTGGAAATTAAAGGCAGAACCAATATTGTTTTTGTTACCTATAAAAATGAAATTAAGCAGTATATAAAAGCGGCAATTGCCGAGCAGTTATTTGGTTCTGGAGCTTTCGAAGAAGTTATAAACCAGCGTGATATTATGATTGAGAAAGTTGTACATCTTAGTGCTGGCGTTTTAAAAACGGACGCAAATACTATTGATGCTGCTAAGGATTCTAGTACAGAGCATAGTAACGAGCTTCTTATTCAGACAGAAAAATAAAATATTGAAGGGGCTATAACCGATTAAAGTATGTAATCGTTGAGGTTATAATCACGGTCTCTCTTTTGAACTATTATATTTTATCGTGAATTTTGGTGTGTCTTCCGTTATTCCACAGTGTTAAAATATCGGTCGCTACGTGTGCGCCACTTCCTGCAGCAATAGCAAATTGACTTCGCCAACCCGCTAGTGTTCCTGCAACATATAAGCCATTCTCGATTAAATGATCTGTGTTTTCTAACCAGATGCGGTCTTTAGAAATCGCTGCCTTAGGATGCGCCTTTATGTAAGACTCTAGGCCTTTAATATTTATTAAATTGGTATAACCAACAGCAATAACAACCACTTTTGCGGCGTAGCTGTTTTTGTTTGTGATTATCACAAAAGTGTCGTCCTTTTTTAAAATTTCAAGTACTTTCTCCCCGTCAATTTGCTGTACTTCTGGATATAAATCGGCAAGTTGTTGTTTACCTTCGGTTAATAGTGAAGCACCCGTTGTTCCTGGTTTTAAGCCTAAAACATTATTAAACAAGGCGTTTTGTAAATGCGAGGCTTTTTGGTGTGTTATAATCGCTACTTTTTTGTCTTCGGCAAACGGTTTTTCTAGTCCAGAACCTAGTACTAAAGCGCAAGATAACCCTGCTGCTCCACCACCAATTATTAAAGTGTCTAACATTATTTCCTCGATTTTTGCTCTATAGCTTTAGAGATGCGTAATATTTGTAATAAAGCCAAAGCGCATAAAGAAGCGAAAATGGTTATTAAAGCCACGACACTCTGGCCTTCAAAAAGAGAATCGAAATCTAATTTAGTGGCATTAAAAATTAATAATGCAATAGCTATTGCCGATAAAAGATATGTGAAAATTTTCATAATGTAAATTTAAGCAAAAAGTACTTTAATGTTGTGTGCAAATAATTTTACTGCAATGGCTAATAAAATAACCCCAAATACTTTTCTAATAATACTAATTCCGTTTGGCCCAATAATGCGCTCAATTCTCTTTGACGTCTTTAAAACAATATAAATTACTATAACGTTTAATATAACGGCAACGATTATATTTTGAATGCTAAACTCGGCACGTAAAGATAGTAAAGTTGTTAAACTTCCGGGGCCTGCAATTAGCGGAAAAGCTAAAGGAAATACAGAAGCTGTCATTGGGCTAGAATCGTCCTCCTTATACAAGGTAATCCCTAATATCATTTCTAAGGCGATAAAAAATAAGATAAACGCACCGGCAACGGCAAACGAACTCACGTCGATACCTATAAGATTTAAAATACTTTTACCTAAAAATAGAAATGAAACGAGAATAACACCAGCAATAATTGATGCTTTTTCACTTTGTATATGTCCTACCTTTTTTCTTAAATCGATAATAATAGGAATGTTACCCACGATGTCTATAACAGCAAATAAAATCATAAAAGCTGTGAATATTTCCTTGAAATTTAATCCCATGTGTGGCGTTTTTTAAATTTATGCAAAACTAATCTAATAAAATTATATTACTTGACACAGAAACATAAAATTAAAGAGTTTGCCATTCTCCTTATAAACTTTATAATTAAGCAGTATCTTTGCCGCGTATTTAACATTTACAGTTTATGTTCCAGTTGGGGAAAACTATAGTTTCTGAAGCTATAATAGAAAAAGATTTTGTTTGTAATTTATCAGCTTGTAAAGGGGCGTGTTGTATAGACGGCGATGCAGGTGCTCCGCTCTCACAAGAGGAGTCTAAAATCTTAGAGGATATTTATCCAAAAGTAAAACCTTTTTTGCGTCAAGCAGGAATTGATGCTATCGAAGCGCAAGGTACTTTTACAACCACAGAGAATGGTGAACTTGAAACCCCGCTTATTGATGGCGCCGATTGTGCGTATGTTATTTTCGATGAGAAAAACACCGCATTGTGTGCTTTAGAAGAAGCATATAACCAGGGAGAAACAACATGGAAAAAACCTGTGTCTTGTCATTTATATCCAATAAGAATTAAAGAATACAGTGAGTTTTCTGCAGTAAATTACGAAAAATGGGATATTTGCGACGATGCGTGTTCTTTAGGGAAAGAGCTTCAAGTGCCTGTTTACAAATTTGTAAAAGAAGCGCTTATTAGAAAATTTGGAGAAAGCTGGTACGCAGAGCTTGAGAAGGTAGCTGCTACTTTTAATCGTTAATCTAAGATTATACTAGTTTTTTTATCTCTTTAGTAGGTATTTTTAAAGTGACTTTTGTTCCCGATGGCGTTTCGTTTTCGTATAAATCTTGAATTCTTAACGTGTAAGATTGCGTGTAGCGCTTAGAGAAGTTTTCAAGGCGCTGTTTTGTGATTTCAATCCCCAACGATTTTCGTTTTAATACCTTCTTTTCTTTAATTTCTCGCGATGCTTTTCGGCCAATACCATTGTCTGATATTGAAATAGTTATGTAATCTTTTTTCGATTGATATACGTGTACCGTGATATTTTTATCCTCCTTTTTTGATGATAATCCGTGCCACAATGCGTTTTCTAAAAAAGGCTGAAGTACTAACGAGGGCACTTTTAAAGAATTGATGTCTACCGATGGATTTATAATAGTACTATAATTAATCTTGTTAGAAAACCGAATGTTCTCGATGTTGATGTACAGTTGCATGGTTTCTAATTCTTCGGCAAGGGAGATTTGCTTTACGGTTGAAGCCATTAGAACTTTACGAATAAATTTAGAGAACTTAGTTAAATAATAAACGGCGTTTTCCTTCTCGTTGTTTATAATATACAGTTTTATAGAGTTTAAGGAATTGAATATAAAATGCGGATTCATCTGATTTCTAAGCATGTCTTGCTCTAAAGTTAAAATCATTTTTTCGCTTTTAAGTTGTCGGTGTCTATAAAATAAAAAAAGTGTAATCCCCAAAAGAATAAGGGCAGAGAGTATTAAAAGTGCTGTTTTTTTGCTTTTTTCTAATCTTAATTTTACGATTTCATTCTCGTTGGCTAACGACTGTATTTGACTGTTTTTTTTCTCTGTTTCATATTGTAAACGCAAAGAACTTACAAACTGCGCGTTTTTTTCACTTAGAATACTCTGGTTTAAGGCAATCGATTTTTTAAATTGTTTTAAAGCAAGTTCAGTATTGTTTTTTTTCTCGTTTAATTCTGATAAGTGCAAATAAGCGTCAGAGATCGAGGATTTTAATTCGTATTCTTTAGCGACTTCTAAGCCTTTAGTCAGCCAAATTTCAGCAAGCTTCAAATTATCTAATTTGTTATAAGCCCAGCCCAGAGTAATATATGCAAAAGCAATATAAAACTGATCTTGATTTTTTTCGGCAAG
>JAGPVI010000314.1 GCA_018067115.1 Bizionia sp.
CACAGTTGGTTGGTAAAGGGCGCGCTATGGAGCTCGTAATGACTGCCGGAATGATAGATGCTAATACAGCTAGAGACTATGGTTTGGTAAATCACGTGGTAGAATTAGAGGAGTTAATGCCGTTAGCAGAAAAGATTGCTAGTAAAATAATGAGAAATTCGTCTGTAGCAATAAGCAAAGCTATTACCGCTATAAACGCTAATTATAAAGATGGTGTAAATGGGTATGAAACAGAAATTGAAGAGTTTGGAAATTGCTTTGGTACCGAAGATTTTAAAGAAGGAACAACAGCGTTTTTAGAAAAAAGAAAAGCAGCGTTTCCTGGAAAATAGTAGCCTGAACTAAGAATAAGGAAATTGATTTCGTCCTGTTCTAAATTTAATAATGGAAGGACTAGGTTTATTCAAGTGCTATGCGTAATATGTTTTTATTAGCTTGCCTAATTAGTATAACAAAAAAAAGACGACTTAATAAGTCGTCTTTTTTGTTATTATTTTTTACCGTCCCATTCATCATAAAACTGATCTAAAAACAAGAGCATAAAATCGTGTCTTTTTTCAGCAATCTGCTTGCCAGATTTGGTATTCATTCTGTCTTTTAAAAGCAATAGTTTTTCATAAAAATGATTGATTGTTGGCGCTTCAGAGTTTTTGTACTCTTCTTTTGTCATTTTTAGCTGAGGTTTAATTTCAGGATTAAAAAGGGGTCTATTTTTAAATCCGCCATAATTAAAACAGCGTGCAATGCCTATAGCACCAATAGCATCAAGCCTGTCGGCGTCTTGTACAACATCCAACTCTAATGACTTAAATTGCTGCGACGTATTACCGCCTTTAAAACTAATGTTTTCTATAATTTTAATAACATGCTCAATGACATGAGAGTCTGTATTCTCCTTAAATAAAAACTCTCGCGCTACTTTAGGGCCTACCGTTTCATCGCCGTTATGAAACTTACTATCGGCAATATCATGTAGTAATGCTCCAAGAGCAACCACTAAGGTGTCTACCTGTTCTTGTTTAGCAATAAGTAACGCGTTTTTGTAAACACGTTCTATATGAAACCAATCGTGACCGCCTTCGGCATCTTTAAGTTCTCGCTTTACAAATGCAATGGTATTGTTAATTAAAACCTGTTGAGACATTTTTATAATTTAGCAGGTTCTACCCATTTAAATTGGTATGAGTTTTCAGGTATTTTTACGCGATCTGCTAAGCGTAGCATTCGTGTTGGTAACTTCATTAAATAATCTCTAGCTTTTTCAGCGTCTTCATTTAATCCTGTGATTTTATCTATTTCCCAACGTTTAATTAATTTGTCTAAAATCTCGACGTAGTCTAAAGATGTATACACCCCAATACGTTGTGCAGTATTCGAAAATTCTTCGAAAGCAGTACTAATTTTATCACCAGACTCTCGTAAAAAGTGCGCTGGCATCGTAATTTTTTGCTTCATCATATATTGAAAAGCAAGCATCATCTGACTAGGGTCTACAGCAAAAATACGTTCTACAAATTCGCTATAAGCGTGGTGGTGTCTCATTTCATCTCCAGAAATAATCTTACACATTTTAGAAAGCTGTTTGTTGCCTTTGTCTTTAGCTAATTTCGCCACACGATTATGAGAAACGTAAGTAGCTAATTCTTGGAAACTTGTGTAGACAAAGTTTTTGTACGGGTCTCTATCTGTACCAATATCAAAACCATCAGCAATGAGGTGCTGTGTTGTTCTTTCAATTTCGCGCATATTTACACGACCAGAAAGGTAGAGGTATTTGTTTAAAACATCACCGTGTCTGTTTTCTTCAGCCGTCCAGTGTCTTACCCATTTCGACCAGCCATTTCGTTCTACTTGATTAACCCCTTCAACATCCATTAACCACGATTCGTAGGTTGGTAGTGCTTCTTCGGTAATCATATCTCCAACAAGAACGACCCAGAAATCGTATGGTAATTCTTTAGAGAGTTCTCTAATTTCTTTAACTTCTTCAAAAAAAGTATCGCTTTCAGAATTTGGTAAAAAGTCTGAAGGTTGCCAAATGGTTTCAACAGGAATTAAATACTTCTGTATTAATGAGTCTACGTCTTTTTCCAAAAACTGCATCACTTCCAATCTTACATTTTTTAATGACATAACTTATAGTTTTTAATTAATAATGTGTTCTTTTATAACGTTTTCAACCTGTTCTAAAAGTTCGCGTTTTTCAAATTCGCTAGCTTTTAAAGGTTTGTGTACTGTAAAACTAATATGTGCGCCTATTCCCATTGGGAAATTACCATAACGTAATGTTTTCCATGAATTATTAATAGTCATCGGAACAATTAAAGCGCTAGGCACGTATTTTATTAATGTTTCTAAACCTTTTGTCTGAAAACGCTTAGGGACTCCAGTTTTACTTCGTGTGCCTTCCGGGAAAATTACGGCCGCCCTTTTGGTATCTTCAATATAATCCGAAAAACGTCTTATTTCAACGATGGCTTGCCTAGGGTCTTTTCTGTCTATTAACGCAGATCCGCCGTGTCTTAGATTATAAGATACGGAAGGAATCCCTTTTCCTAATTCTTTTTTACTTACAAATTTAACGTGGTGTTTTCTAAAATACCACATAATTGGCGAAATATCGTACATACTTTGATGATTAGATACGATAATAATGGGTAAATCTGTAGGTAGACTATAGTTATTATTAAACGTAAATCTAGTCCCTAAAAGATTAAGACAACGCATTAAACAAAACTGCAAAATATCGACAGTTTTTTTGTGCGCTTGGTAGCCAAAAACATTAAGGCACACCCACTGTATGGGGTGAAATATCAATAACGTTAGCCCGAAAAAAAGGAAATAAATTACCGTTAACGGGTATGCTAATAACTTTCGCATTAATTACAATTAGTTTTTATTAAACAAAGTAACTATAAAAACGGCAGTATGCATAAAAAAACCACGACTAAATCGTGGTTTTTTATGTTAAAATGTAATGCTTTAATTGTTTTCAATTAGCATTGTGCGTTGTAAGCATCCATAAGGTTTGATGCAATTAATTCTGCTGGACGACCTTCAATATGATGGCGCTCTAACATATGTACTAATTCACCGTCTTTAAACAAAGCAATACAAGGAGAACTTGGAGGAAAAGGAACCATATGTTCTCTTGCCTTGTCAGTCGCTTCTTTATCTACTCCTGCAAATACAGTAACTATATTATCTGGACGTTTGTCGTTTTGCAAACTCATACTAGCACCAGGTCTAGCATTGGCAGCGGCACAACCACAAACAGAATTTACAACTACTAGAGTTGTTCCTTCTTTTGCTATGGCAGCATCGACATCGTTTGCTGTGTGTAATTCTTGAAAACCAACCTTAGTTAAGTCCTCACGCATTGGTTTTACTAATTCTGCTGGATACATATCTTTTAAATTTTATCTATTAATATTCTGTACGTACAAAGTTAATCAAAAACTATGCAAAAACAGAAGTCTGCTTGTCAGATAACCGTTATGGTGCCATAAGGTCAGACTATCGTGTTACAGTATATCATAAGAATTTGAGAATACTGTACTATTTTAGTTAGTATATATCCTGAATAACGCCTTAAAAACTGTAAGAATAACAATTTACTATTAGTATATTTGGCATTTAATTTTAAGAGTATAGAATGAGTGGATTTAAGTGGATAGGTGCAACCATAGGTTGGGCTTTAGGAGGCCCAATTGGAGCGATAATAGGCTTGGCATTAGGAAGTGCTGGCGATGCGTTTTCATCGGGCAAATTTGGTTCTTTTTTAAATGAAGGAGATACTTCTGGGCGTAAAACAAGTTACGGTACCGGTGGTTATAGTACGCAGCAACGTCCGCAAACACATTCTGGAGATTTCGAGGTAAGCTTACTTATTTTAGCCTCTGTAGTTATAAAAGCCGATGGTATTTCAGATCCTCGCGAACTCGATTATGTGCGTAATCAATTTGTAAGTATGTACGGTAAAGAGCGTGCAAACAAAGCTTTTAGATTATATAAAGAAATAAGTAAACAAACCATTAATACGCGTCAAGTTTGTTTACAAATTCAACGCATGATGGATCATCCGTCGCGTCTACAATTGCTTCATTTCTTATTCAATATCGCAAAAGCCGATGGTATGGTTATCGACGAAGAAGAGCGTCAAATTGCCACCATTGCCGGCTATTTAAATATTAGTTCGCGCGATTATAACAGCATCAAAGCTATGTTTTATAACAGTAGCGATAATGCTTATAAAATTCTTGAAATTACTAAAGAGGCAACGGCAAACGAGATTAAGCAAGCCTACCGTAAAATGGTAAAGAAATACCACCCTGATAAAGTTGAGCATTTAGGCGAAGAGCATAAAAAAGGTGCCGAAGCTAAGTTTAAAGAAGTACAAAAAGCTTACGAGCAAATTCAAAAAGAACGCGGACTCTAATTCTTTATAAAGTATAATCAAATTATAGTTCAGTAGTTGGGCCTTACCCTAAAGGGTCGGGCTTTCCGTTGCAATCTTTTTAATCGTGCCTCATAAAAAGGATTTTCACATCAATCCCTAACGCAAATTAAAGGGCGTATTACCCTCTAAATAAAAAGAAGTCATCTTTCATATCTTCAATTTGCGCATCTTCGTTTGTAATAATATAATCGATTGCTTGGCTTGTAAATTCGTCACCCTTTTCAGTAAGGGAGACAATGTTTTTATCGATAACAATCATATTGTTTTTTAGTGCCAATTCTAATACCGTTTTAGCACGTACTTTTTGCCAATTAATATGCTCGCGTAAATGGTTAACGTGTCGTTCTCTTTTTTCGGAGTGGTTTTTTAAATGCAATAAAAAGGTAATTAAAGAGACTTCTATGCGTTGCTGCTTTTCTTTATACAATACGGCAATAACCCCTTTGCTTGGTGCAAATAAATACACCATTAAAAACAGTAAGCCTAGCATTGTTGTTATTGAGCCCGCAATAGAAGCATCGAGAGCGTGCGCCATCCAATACCCAGCAATCGCGCTAAACACACCAAAAAGAATGGAAAGCAGTAGCATTTTCATTAAATTGGTGGTAAGCAAATAGGCTGTTGCCGCTGGTGCAATCATTAAGGCAACTACCAAAATAGCCCCAACAGCATCGAAAGCACCAACGGTGGTTACAGAAGCTACCGACATTAAACCGTAATGGATAATCACAGGCGAAAAACCTAAGGAAGCCGATAATCCAGCATCGAAAGTACTTACTTTTAATTCTTTAAAAAAGGCAATTAATAAACCCACGGTTATAGTTAAAATAGTTCCAATAACCCAAAGAGATTTCGGTCCAACGTCAGTCCCAGAAATAATTAAACGATCGAAAGGGGCAAAAGCTAATTCACCCAACAAAACGGCATCGACATCCAAATGCACATCGTTTGCATTTTTAGCAATTAAAATAACACCAATACTAAACAGTGCGGGGAATACTAAACCAATGGCTGTATCCTCTTTTACAAGTCCGGTTTTCTGAATCTGTTCTACCATTACTACCGTGATAAGCCCTGTTACCGCAGCAAGTAAAATAAGTAGTGGCGAGTTGAGGTCTTGGGTAATAAAAAAACCAACCACTAAACCTGGTAAAATAGCGTGACTAATGGCGTCGCTAATCATAGCCATTTTTCTAAGCACGAGAAATGTTCCCGGAATGGCACAAGCGATAGCAACAAGGCTGGCGATAAGTTGTATTTCTATTTGTGCGCTATTCATTACTCTGTTGATTGTATAAATTAGAGGCTGTTTTAAAACCTTCGTCGGTTAAACTCCACATATTCCCTTCGAGTTCGACATAATTTTTTTTAACCAATTTTTGAAGTGTACCGCGCGTAAACCCTTGAAAATTATTCAATATTTTAATGGTATGCGGATGCGAAATATTATCGTGTGTTTTTGCAATATGATACATAAATGCTAATGTTTTATGTTGCTCTAAATCTCTTCGGTTTTTAATAAATCGCCATTGTCTAAATAACAATCCGCGACTCGGGGAAAAAATAAAAGAAAACAAAACAAAAACCGACGCTACTAAAACAATTACTGGTCCCGTAGATAAGTTGTTTTGGCTAGCGCTAATTGCTGTGCCAAACACGCCAGAAAGCGCTCCAATAATACTCGCCAAAATAACCATCGTGCTTAAACTATTGGTCCATTGTCTAGCCGCTGCTGCAGGCGCTAAAAGCATCGCGCTCATTAATACCACGCCAACCGTTTGTAAGCCTAAAACAATAGCTAAAACTATAAAAGAGGTGATTAATATATCGATTATTCTGGTGTTAAATCCTAACGTTTTTGTGTAATCGGGATCGAAAAGTAGCATTTTAAATTCTTTCCAAAAGAGTAAAATTACAAATAAGCATAGTCCCGTTACCGAAGCCATTAACCACACATCACTTTCCACTAAAGTGGCTGCTTGTCCAAATAAATACTTGTCTAATCCTGCTTGATTAGCGTTAGGTTGTTTTTGTATGAAGGTTAATAGTAACATTCCGAAGCCAAAAAATAACGATAAAATAAGACCTAAAGCGGTATCAGATTTTAAATGTGTCTTTGAGGTAATTCCTTTAATCCAAAATGTACCAATTAAACCACTCACTAATGCACCTAATAATAGGGTGTTGGTATCTTTTGCGCCAGTAATTAAAAAAGCAATAGCAATACCGGGTAAGGCGGCATGTGAAATAGCATCCCCTAAAAGACTTTGTTTTCTAAGAACAGCAAAACTACCGAGCATACCACAAACGGCACCTAAAATGGCGGTTCCCAATGTGATGGTTCTTAGTGTGTAATCTGAAAACACTAAAGAAAAATACTCGTTTAAATTCATCTAATGTTAATTATTCTTGAATACTAACTTTGTAGTTAATACCGTAGGTCTTTGTTAGGTTGTCGTCGTTAAAAATATCTTTTACGGGGCCGGTTGCAATCTTTTTCACGTTTAAGAATGTTACCCAGTCAAAATATTCGGGAACGGTTTGCAAATCGTGGTGCACTACAATAACGGTTTTTCCTGCCTTTCGTAATTCTTTTAAAATATTAATAATCGCAATTTCTGTGGTCGCATCGACCCCTTGAAACGGCTCGTCCATAAAATAAATTGAAGCGTTTTGTACCAAAGCGCGCGCCAAAAAAATACGCTGTTGTTGTCCGCCAGACAGCTGACTTATTTGTCGGCTTTTAAAAGCGAGCATGCCCACTTTTTCTAAAGCTTCTAAAGCGGCTTTTTTCTCTTTTTGTCGTGGGCGTTTTATCCACCCCAAGCTGCCATAGGTTCCCATCATAACCACATCCAAAGCAGTGGTTGGAAAATCCCAATCGACACTTCCTTTTTGTGGCACGTAGGCCACTAGCGAGCGTTGTTTTTTATAAGGTTTACCATAAATAGTTACACTACCAGCGATAGGAGGTAAGATACCTAGAATAGCTTTTATAAGAGTCGATTTTCCGGCGCCATTAGGGCCAACAATAGCCATTAATACACCCTCCGGAATTTCTAAATCGATATCCCATAGTACGGGTTTGTAGTTATAGGCTACCGTTAAATCGTCTACTTTTACTGCTATATTTTGTGCCATAATTTAAGAGATTTAGTTTCCGGTTATTTTAACGCGTTTACAATGGTATTTACATTGTACTCGAACATTCCAATGTACGTACCTTCTAAGGTTCCTTTATTACCTAAAGCATCAGAATATAGTGTGCCTCCAATTTCTATATCGTGACCTTTAGAGTTTACAGCAGCTTGTAATGCTTCAATAGTGCGTTTTGGTACCGAGCTTTCAATAAAAATTGATTTTACTTCTTTTTCAATAATAAAAGCTGCCAGTTTTTGAACATCTTGAACACCAGCTTCGGTAGCTGTAGATAGTCCTTGCAATCCAACAACATCAAAATCGTAATTTTTTCCGAAGTAATTAAACGCATCGTGAGCAGTGACTAAAATACGTTTCTCTCTTGGCAATGTCGCGATTGTAGCTTTAATTTTAGAATCTAAAGCATCTAATTGTTCTAAGTATTTTACTTCGTTTTCTTTGTAGTTAGTAGCATTTTTAGGATCTTTTTCCGATAAAATGGTCGTCACTTTTTTAGCGAATAATTTAAAATAAGCGATATTAAACCATACGTGTGGATCGTAATTGGAAGCAAAATAATCAGATCCAATAAGTGTGCTTTTATCGATGGCATCGGATAAAGCGATTGGTGTTTTCTGTGCGCTTTTCATTTTTTCAAAGACCTCTACGAGTTTACCTTCTAAATGTAATCCGTTATAAAAAATGATATCAGTATTTACTAATTTTGTGACATCCCCTTCGCTAGCTTTGTATAAATGCGGGTCCACGCCACTTCCCATTAAACCCTCTATATTAATATGGTCGCCCCCAATATTTTGCACAAGATCGGTAATCATTGTAGTTGTTGTAACGATATTAAGCTTACCATTATCTGTTTTGCTGTCTTTGCAACTTAAGATTAGGGTGAATATAAGTAGTGTAATAATTTTTTTCATTTGTCTAAATAATTATTGCGAAGGTACTAAAAAATGAAATATGTTTAGAAATAACGCCACCTGATTACTTAAAAGTAAACGCATTACAAGTTTGAAATAATTTTTAGAAACTGTTTGGCATCCAAATATTGAAAATAGCGTGCTTTGGCTTCAAATTTTTCATCTAAAAATACAAGCGCCGGAAGAGAGAACTGTTTGTTTTTTTGTTGGGCCATTAATAGGGGAATTTGATGAATGGGATTGCGCCGTTTGGTACGCTCGTTAATAAATACCTGGTTTCCAAATTGGATAGTATCTGTTGTTTCTACATTCATTTTAATTGCATAATACTTTGTATTGAGTTCTTTTATTATAGCTCTATTTGTAAATACTTCTTTTTGCATTTTTAGACAAGGGGTGCACCAATCTGCATAAAAATCGATAAATACTTTTTTATGTTCATTTTGAAATGCTGTATTAAGCTGTTCGAAACTTAACCAATGTACAGCCTCTTCCGTTTGGGAAAAGGCTGTATTGGTAGTTACTAATAGAAAAATATAAATATTAACCAGTATTATAGATTTCAAGTTACAAGGATTTAATTTTAATTCCCGCAAAAACAGAGCGCGGTGCCCCTGGACCGTAGACATAATTGCTGTCTCGGTTTTTTCCAAAATCGAAATCGTTTTGATAACTATTAGTAACATTTTTTAGACCGCCATAAAGTTCTAGGCTCGTACCTACCTTATTTAGATTAAAGGTGTAACCAGTACGTAAACTAAGTTCTGTAAATGTTGGCGTTTTATAGTATTCGTCAATATTTTGCCCGGTATTTTCTCCTGCTACGTGAACAATGTCCATTGTGCCAGTATATATTAGGTTTGCACTAGCGCTAAATTTTTTGGTTGGGGTGTAAGCAAAAGTGGCGTAACCATAATTATTAGGTGTTCTTAAAAAGTTTTTTTTGGCTTCAAGACCTTCACTGTTTTCTACGGCATCGCTAAATTCGCTAGATTGCACTGTAAATCCTGCTTCCACCTCAAAAAGGTAATCGAAATTTGCTCGTGTTTCTAAAGTTATACCTTTTACTGTGGCTCCGTTACCGTTTCTTTTCTCAAAACGGTCGCCAAAACTATCCGATCCAATGGGTGCCAAATAGAAGGCGTTATTTAGATGGGTGTAAAATCCTTCAATCGTAAAACCAGTAATAAAATGTTCGGTCGCTTTATCGTAATTTACAGAGGCTGTAAAGCTATTTGAACGTTCTTCAATTAAATTGTCATCTAAACTAATTCTTGAAATCCCTCCGCCGGCGAAAGCAATATGTAAATCGGTATCAAAGGCTTGTGGTGCACGGAAACCTGTTCCCCAACCCACACGAAATTGAGTTGTTTCTTTCAATTTATAAAGAATAGACAATCGTGGACTAAATACGGTGTGGTCTACTAAATTGTGTTTGTCGAGCCTAAAGCCGGATAAAAAGTTAATTTTTTCGGTAATTTCCCAATCATTTTGTACAAATGCACCAACGTTTTTTGTGGTTTGGTCTATTAAATAATTATAGGTGTTTATCTCGTCTAAAACAGTATCGTAAACGTATTCTAAACCTCCTGTAAGTACTGTGCTTCCGCCTAAAAAATCATTAATGCGATGATTGTATTGCGTGCCTCCTTGATGCGTTAATACCTCTGAAATTCCGTAAGGTGGGGCTGCATAAAATTCTTGTTGTTCTATCGCGTCATCTGGGATAATACCTGTGTAATGATCGCGATCGGTTTTTTGTCCGCCATAATAGATAATTAAAGAACTTTTGTCGTCGTTAAAATTAATCTGGTAATCTAAACTAGCCATTAGAACGTGGTGGTCGCGTTCTTCAGATTGTTGCGCTAAATGCGCAGGCTTATCTATTATTTCTCCGCCATATCGGTGTTCGAAAAGACTACTTAAGCTCAATTCTAATTTTGAATTTTCTGTTGGTAAATAAAAAGCATTCATCCCAAAAGAGTTTCCTCTTAATTCTGGTAATTCAGAAAAATTATCTCCGTTTGCATCATACGCTGAACGTTTTCTGTTGCTTACAAAAAAATTGGCCCCAGCATTATAATCGTCACTTACAACGGTGGCATTACCGGTAATTGAACTTTGGGTTGCGTCGCCGTCTATACTTTCGTAGTTGTAATTTACACTGTAATCATTAGATTTTGGTATTTTAGTGATAACGTTTACGGTACCGCCAATAGCGCTAGAACCGTATAAAGCAGAGACACCACCACGGACGACTTCTATGCGCTCAATCATATTCACAGGGATTTGCTCTAAGCCGTATAGACCTGTTAACGGACTAAATATAGACCGCCCGTTGATTAGTATTTGTGAGTACCCACCTTGTAAACCATTCATCCTAATTTGTGTGTAATTACATGTCTGGCAGTCGGTTTCTACACGAAGTCCAGGTTGAAAACGTAGCCCTTGAGAGAGATCGGTAGCGCTTACTTGTTCTAAAGTTTTGCTATTAATTAAATTAACAATCACTGGAGAGTCGGTTTTACGTTTTTTTGTACGTGTCCCGGTTACCACAACTTCGTCTAAATCGTTGTTTTCAATTAAGTCGAAAACTATATTCACATCCTTATTCGTAATTTTTAGTTGCTTTCTCATTGTTCTATAGCCTACAAAAGAGGCTACTAAAGTGTAGGTTCCTGGGGTTACCCTATTTAAGCTAAATGCACCAACGTTGTTTGTTGTACTTCCTTTACTCGTGTTTTCTAAATAGGCATTTGCGGACACTAGTGGTTGGTTATCTGAATTAATTACGCCGCTTATCTTATAGTGCTCCTGTGCTTGTATTGCAAAGGGCATAAATGTAAATAGCAATATGGAAATTAGCCTCATAATAAAATTATTTTCTGCAAATGTAAACTAATTTTTAGATAAGTCTAAATTTACATTTAGATTTTTATATGTGTATATTTGTAAATCACATTGCAGCTATGATAACATTAACAGAAGAAAACTATATTAAAGCTATTTATCATTTGGGTAAATATGGTAGGGAAATGGTAAATACCAATTCTATAGCCGAAGCTCTAGACACAAAGGCGTCGTCTGTGACGGATATGGTTAAAAAGCTTGCTGAGAAAGAATACCTTAATTATAAAAAATATCAAGGTGTTATTTTAACGGAAAAAGGGAAGGGTATTGCTGTAAATATTGTGAGAAAACACAGATTATGGGAAGTATTTTTAGTGGAAAAGTTAAATTTTACTTGGGATGAGGTGCATGAAGTAGCCGAGCATTTGGAGCATATTCGTTCTGAAAAATTGATTAATGAGTTGGATGCTTTTCTAGAGTTCCCATCTTACGATCCGCATGGGGATCCTATTCCTGATAAAAATGGAAAATTTATAAATATTGATAAAATAGCGTTATCACATTCTGAAATTGGTAATGTCTATACTTGTGTTGGGGTTAAAGATACCTCGTCACATTTTTTGAAATACTTAGATAGTAACAAGATTGGATTAGGTACTGTTATTGAAGTACTGCATAAAGAACCATTTGATAATTCTGTTAAAATTAAATTTAATACTACCGAAATGGTCGTGTCGCAAAACGTTGCTAAAAATTTATTTTTAAAAACAGTATAAAATAGAATACCGCTATGAAACCACTAATTTTTGTTTTTACCCTATTGTTTTCTGTCGGACTTTTTGCTCAAGACACGAGTATAGAGCCTGTAAAAACCCCGAGAATTATTACGAAATTACCAATAGAAAAAACGGCAACTGTAAACGGGGTTGCTATAAAATTTCTTAGTGTAGTTTCCGATTCACGATGTCCCAAAAATGTGAATTGTATTTGGGCTGGTGAAGTTATTGTTTTAGTTGAAGTACAACAGGAGGCTCAAGAAGCTATTGAAAAAACAATTACCATTGGTTTTAAAAGGAATCCAACGGGTAGCGAAACAGATATTATTTATAAAAATCAATCCTTCACTATAAAAGCAATAAACGTCTCGCCATATCCAGAATATGGTATTGAGGTAAACGTTTCAGATTATGTTTTGCTTTTTGATGTAATGGAGTAGTCAAGAGTTAATTTCGGACTTAACGCGAACTAAGAAAGGCTGAGTTATACAATAAGTATGCATTATATAAGATTCTTTTTCTTATTTTTTTCAATGGTGGTCTATTCTCAGAATGTAGTGTACAACCCTAGTTTTGAAGATGCAAAGCGGTGTACAGAATTTGTGGGAAATTTTGATTCGTATGTGTCCTTTTGGTCTTCTCCAACACATGGGTCGCCAGATTTATTTAACTCTTGTTCTGAAAGAGAAACGGGCATTCCTTATAATTACAACGGATTTCAGGATACAATATTTGGAAGTAAATATGCAGGTTGTTATTTATATACCGATGATAATTATCGTGAATACATTCAAGGCGAACTAATTAATTCTTTAGAAACAGGAGTAGAATATACGATGTCTATTTATATTAGTTTAGCTGAAAACTCAGATTTTGCTATAAGAGATATTGGTTTCCTTATGGCTGCTGAAGAACTTAAACTCGCTGTTTCTAATGAGCTTTCTAAAAAAGTGTTAAAGAAGATGGGCGTCGAAGAGTATTCAATTTATAATTTTGATAACAGTGAGTATTACGATAATAAAACGGAATGGGTTCGACTTGAGAAAGATTTTTATGCCAACGGTTACGAGCAGTTTGTTACAATTGGAAACTTTAAAAAGAATTCAAAAACGGATAAACGGCTCGTAGTCGATAAGAGTAAATTTGATATGGCTTATTATTACATCGATTTCATCAGCATTGAAAGAAAACAACTGGGTTTATTGAGCGTAGCAAATAAGAGTAATGTAGTATTACAAAAGGCAACTAAAAGCCCTAAAGAAATAGATTTAAACAAAGATTACGTATTTAAAAATGCCATTTTCGATTTTAATAGTTTCGAATTGTCGGAGCAGGCAAAATTAGAAATTGCAGAAGTATATCAGTATCTAAATAAAAATAATGGGACTAAAATTATAATTTCTGGGCATACAGATACTATTGGAACTTCTAATTATAATCAAGATCTTTCGGCTAAAAGGGCCTCTTCGGTTGCTGAGTTTTTTAGAACTTTAGGGTTGAGTAAAGAGAGGATATATTCTGTGGGATTCGGTGATTCTCTGCCGATTTCTACAGACGATTCACAAGAAGGTCGTTCTAGAAATAGAAGAGTAGAGTTTAAGATTGAACTAAGCAATTAAGCTTACCTCATTTGTTTAGTAAACAGTTTATATTTAATGGCAACCACAATCATTTGTGCCACACGCTTTTTTCGATTTCTTTTTCCAAAAAAATTTCTTAATTAAAAAAGCAAGTGCTAAAGCTAAGATGCTAAAAGCGAGTATGTTTTGAATTAGTGTGTTCATAAAAGTATTTAGTTTACTCTACGACTAGTTAGTCGTACGTATTACAAAATCATTTCAGTAATTGGTAAGCTATTAATGCGACCACGTATGCAAACCCAGTCATTGTTACTAATTGTAGTATTGGCCATTTCCAGCTGTTTGTCTCTCGTTTTACTACAGCTAAAGTTCCCATACATTGCATAGCAAAAGCATAAAATAAAAGCAGAGATATACCAGACGCGAAATTAAATAAAGGACCACCAAGAATAGGGTTTACCTCGCCAGCCATTCTGTTTTTTATGGTGTCTTCATCGTCATTACCAACACTATAAATAGTGGCTAAAGTTCCTACAAAAACCTCACGGGCAGCAAACGAACTTATTAAGGCTATACCAATTTTCCAATCGTATCCTAAAGGTCTAATCGCAGGTTCTATGGCGCGACCGGTAATACCAATAAACGAATGTTCTAATTTATATGACCCAATTTTTTGTTGCAGCTCATTTTCTGTTAAGTTTTGAGAAACATAGTCTTTAGTTACTATTTCTTCAGCGTTATTAAAGTCTTCTCCAGGGCCATAAGACGCTAAAAACCATAATACAATAGAGATGGCTAGAATTATTTTACCAGCACCAAACACAAACGATTTCGTTTTTTCAATAACGGTTAAGGCTACATTTTTAAAGAGCGGTAATTTGTAATTAGGCATTTCTACTACAAAAAACGTTTTACTTTTTATTTTTAGAATTTTATCTAAAATATAAGCTGAAATAATTGCTGCCGCAAAACCTAAAAGGTAAAGTAACATTAATGTCATCGCTTGGTAGCTTAAACCAAAGAAACGATCTTCTGGAATGACTAGAGAAATAATTATTAGATATACTGGCAAACGAGCCGAACATGTCGTGAATGGCGTTACTAAAATTGTAATTAAACGTTCTTTCCAGCTTTCTATATTTCTAGTTGCCATTATTGCAGGAATAGCACAAGCGGTACCAGAAATTAAGGGTACAACACTTTTACCACTAAGACCAAAACGTCTCATTATTCGGTCCATTAAAAAGACTACGCGACTCATATAGCCACTTTCTTCAAGAATGGCGATAAACAGGAATAGAAACGCTATTTGCGGAATAAATATAACAATACCTCCTAAACCAGGTATAATACCTTCGGCAATTAAATTTGTAAGTGCGCCGTCGGGCATTGCGTTTTTAACCCACTCGCTCAACGAGGCAAACGAGCTATCTATAAAATCCATTGGTACGCTAGACCAGTCGTAAATGGCTTGAAAAATAGTTAAAAGGATAAGCATAAAAATAACGTAACCCCAAACTTTATGCGTTAACACACGGTCTAATCGCGAACGTAAATCTTTGGCCTGAGAAACATCAATTGTTTGTCCTTTTTTTAAGGCGTTATTTATAAACTGATAGCGTTTAATTGTTTCTTTTTGCTGAAGGCGTTTAAGATCGGCTTCAGATTTTGTTTTAAAACCATTTATAGCTTCAATTTCTTGTCTATTGGTTTTTCCGAAGTTAACATCTTGCGTAATAACTAGCCATAACTTATAAAGTAGTTGGTTAGGGAACGCTTTTCGGAGTTTATTAAAGTAGTCTGTATCTATTTCCGAAGCATTTAAGCAGGGCTCGGTAGATAAGTCTTTATAATTACTTATTAATTGCTTTAAATTTTCAATACCTTCTTTTTTTCGAGTACTTATTAAAGCTATTTTGGTGTTGAGTTGTTCTTCTAAATAGGCAATATCTAACGAAATACCTTTGTATTTCATTCTATCGGCCATATTAATAACCAATAACGACGGGATTTCTAGATCTTTAATTTGAGTAAAAAGAAGCAGGTTTCGTTTTAAATTTTCAACATCACTAACTACAACAGCAACATCTGGGAAATCTTTATCGTTTTTGTTTAAAAGCAGTTCTATAACCACATTTTCATCCAATGAAGAGGCATTTAAACTATAGGTTCCTGGTAAATCTATAATGTGTGCTTTTACGCCGCGAGGAAGTTTACAGATTCCTTCTTTTTTTTCGACTGTAATACCTGGGTAATTTCCTACTTTTTGGTTTAAACCGGTTAATGCATTAAAAACAGAGGTTTTACCTGTATTTGGGTTTCCTATTAAAGCGACATTTAACTGCTTACTCATTAATCTATTTTTTCAATTAATATATGCATGGCAGTTTCTTTTCTAATTGCCAAGTGGCTACCATTTATATTTAAATACATAGGGTCTGCAAAAGGAGCAACCTGAACAAGCATAACATCGTTGCCCGGTAAACAGCCCATTTCTAGCAGTTTTAATGGTATATGAATAGATGAGACATCGATTATAATGGCTCTTTCTCCGCGTTTAAGATGTGCTAATGTTAGTTGCAAGCTTATTTAGATTGATTTTAAAGAAGCAAAAGTAGGTGAAATAAGTATGTGAAAAAAATTGTAGCTTAAAAAGTGTTATTTATATTCTCTTTTTAACGTTTCTATATCATTTATTAACTCAGAAATAGCTTCTGGGTCGGTGCCATCATAAAAGCCACGGATTTGACGCTTTTTATCTATAAGCATAAAGTTTTCGGTATGAATCATATCGTACTTATCGCCATTACCATCGGTTTTCACAGCTAAATAACTTTTTCTAGCGAGTTCGTAAATTTGCTTTTTATCTCCGGTAACAAGATTCCACTTCGCGTCATTAACACCTTTACGTAAGGCATATTTTTTTAACTGTGCAACGCTATCAATTACTGGAGTTACAGTGTGTGAAAGCAGCATAACTTCGTTGTCATCAACAATTTCTTTCTGAATTTCGCGCATATGATCTGTCATTATCGGACAAATCGTCTGACACGTTGTAAAGAAGAAATCGGCAACGTATATTTTATCTTTATAATCGTCCTGGGTAATGGTTCTTCCGTTTTGGTTTATAAGGCTGAAATCGGCGATTTTATGATATTTTCTTATGTACTGAATAGTACTATCTACTAAGGTTGTGTCTACTTGGCTTGGTTGATAAATAGGAAGTGGTTTTTCGACATTTAAGACAGAATATATAATGCCAATAAGCACCAAACATAGAATTGAGAAACCGATCGCGAACTTTTTGTAACCCTTAAAAAAATCTAACATTTTAAAACGTTCTGAAGTGAACCGCAAAAATACGATGAAAAAGGAAGTCTTCATACTATTTTGGCTTATAAATTGCTATATGATAAAGCAAAGTAATAATCGCTTTTTATACTAAGTCTAAATACTTACTTTTGGGCGTTATAAAAATGAATATATAAGAATACATGGAATTTGTTATAAAAATAAGTCAGTTTTTACTAAGTCTTTCGCTATTAATCGTGCTTCACGAGTTAGGCCATTTTATCCCAGCAAAATTATTTAAAACTAGAGTTGAAAAATTCTACCTGTTTTTTGATGTAAAGTTTTCGCTTTTCAAGAAAAAAATTGGTGATACCGTTTATGGAATTGGTTGGTTGCCGTTGGGTGGTTACGTTAAGATTTCTGGAATGATTGACGAAAGTATGGATAGAGAGCAAATGGAAAAGCCGCCAGAGCCTTGGGAGTTTCGTTCTAAACCAACGTGGCAACGTTTAATAATTATGTTAGGTGGTGTTTTTGTAAACTTTGTCTTAGCGTTAATTATATACATATTCGCGTCGTTTGCTTATGGTGATACAGATATTTCTGCGAAAAGCATTAAGGATGGTTATTTAATAGATAACCCGTTATTAACCGATTTAGGATTTAAAACGGGTGATGATATTGTTAAAGTCGGGGAAGCAGACGTTGTAAACTATTCTGATATTAGAACAAATCTTATAGGTGCTGAAACAGTAACTTTAAAACGTGACGGTGCAGAACAAGTAATAACTTTACCAGAAGACTTTTTAGGCCAATTATCTACGAGTAAGGACAGACGTCTTTTTGAGAGAAGAATGCCTTTTATGATTGGTGCTGTGCCAGACACATCTCATAATAGCAAAGCAGATTTAAAAGCGAAGGATATTATTTTATCTGTTAATGGAGATAAATTACGTTACTCTGATCAAGTGGTTTCTAAGTTGAAAAACTTAAAAGGAGAAACTGTAAAGGTTGAAGTATTAAGAGATAAAGAAACGATTATTAAAACGCTTCAAGTAGATAGCGAAGGGCGCTTTGGTGTTATTAATGGATCGTATCCTGAGTTGTTTGCCGAATTGGGATATTACGACATAGTAAGAAAAGAATATACATTAGGCGAAAGCTTTGGTGTTGGTTATTCTAAATTCACAAATCAAATTACAGGCTATTTTGGACAGTTAAAATTAATATTTAGTCCTAGCACTGGAGCCTATAAAGGTGTTGGAGGATTTAAAGCAATTTTCGATGTGTTTCCAAATACTTGGAGCTGGGAAGCATTTTGGGGTATTACAGCCTTCTTGTCGATAATGCTAGGAGTTCTTAACCTATTACCTATTCCTGCTCTAGATGGTGGTCATGTTATGTTTTTACTGTACGAAATGATCTCAGGTAAGAAACCAAGTGATAAATTTATGGAGTATGCACAAACAGTTGGATTCTTCATTTTAATAGCATTGGTGCTGTTTGCGAACGGAAATGATGTCTTTAAAGCAATTTTTAATTAATTTTTTTTGAAAAAGTTTTGCAGAAGTTAAAAAACGTGTTATATTTGCACTCGCAACAGCGAAAAACACTCCTCCTTAGCTCAGTTGGTTAGAGCATCTGACTGTTAATCAGAGGGTCCTTAGTTCGAGCCTAAGAGGAGGAGCAAGTTTAAATAAGCCACTAGAAATAGTGGCTTTTTTTATGGAGTAAAGTCAAAGAATTACGTAATCAATAGGACGTGCCCAGACACATCAGAAAGGACTCTAATTAATAAAAAACTATACATGAGCATTATTGCTTTCTTATCTAAAATTAAGTACACGACGTTAGTGTTCGTTATGGTTATTGTAACCGTCTTGAGTACATTCGCATTAAGTTATTTAATTACAGACGAAATCACTATTGTAAGTGAAGATATTGCTAAGCGTAATTTTAGAGAGAAATACGACGGTACTAATAAAGAGTTAAATAGGTTAGAAGGCTTTTTAGAGCAAATAGAAAATATAGTAGAAAATGCGAGTTCAACTCATGAGCTTCAAGATGATTTTAAACGCTGGATTTCTTTTCAGCCAGAGCAGTTAGATTCGTTAATTACTTGGAAGCACCCGTCTAGCCGATTAAGTTTAAAGGCGCAGTTAACTATTGCTACTCTTCAAGACACCATATTGCCAGTAAATGAGTCAGCGCATTTTTTCTCAATTATAAAAAAACAGAGTGTAATATTGCCATCCAACAAAGGGTATGTTTGGAGTAATAAACTTACGGTGGTAACACCAAAAAAGGACTCCTTATTTTTGGGGTATGATATCCCTTTAACAAATCTTCAAAAATACTTTGCCAATGTAGATTCTAAGTCAATAAACTACGCTTACGTGTTTAATAAAGAAGGACTTTGCATTTTGCATCCAGATGAAACCCTATTAGGTGAAAATGTGTTTTCATTCAAGTCTTTAATTTCAAGAGATACTGTTGGAATTACTATAAACACAGAGAAACCGATGCTGGTAAAATCAGAGTTTCTACAATTGGATGTTATTAGGTATTTAAAGCCTTTAAAGCTAAAACACGCCTCTTGGTTTATAGCGGTGAGTTCTCCTAAAAACATAAGTGATGAGAATGTCGCTAGGATTAGACAATATACCTTTTTAATTTATGGTATTTCTTCTATGCTATTGGTGTTTGTTTTTTACTTTTTTAATCAGCGTGTTAAAAAACAGTACATCGAAAAAGAGCGCTTATTAAAAGAGAAAAGCAAACTTATACTGCAAAATGAAATTTCAGAAAAGGAAAGTTCGTTTTTGCAATTGCAGCAGCTTAAAGAGCAAATTAATCCACATTTCTTATTTAATGCGCTTAACTCTTTATATATGTTAATAGACGTAAATAAAGATAAGTCTAAGCTATTTGCTTTAAAACTGTCTAAGTTGTATCGTTACTTTATTACTCCGCCTAAAAACAACATTACTTTAGTAGAAAAGGAATTGGCTTTACTTAACGAGTATATCTATTTACAAGAAACACGATTCAATCAAAGTTTAGTGGTTACCATTTTAGGGGACAAGGAGAGGGTGAACAATCACTACATTCCTTTTTTAGCATTGCAAACTTTGGTAGAAAACGCTATTAAACATAATACAGCGACCAAAAGTAAGCCTTTAGTTATAACAGTGATTTTAAAACAAGCTGGAATAGAAGTGAACAATAATTACCAACCTATTGCTTCACCTGCAGACAGTAATCATTTTGGTATAGACTATTTAAAGCATACTTACGCTTTTTATAATATCAAAACCTTCACAAATTACGAGAAAGACGGCGAATATCTTTGTTTTTTACCTTACATATCTGTTGAGTAGTCCATTCACTCCCGAATACTAGACGCTCACTCTTGTTTTTTTGTGAGTGTTTACTAATATTAAGATTTTTAGCGAAATTAAAATCTCATTATGTTTAAAGATCAGTTCGGTTCTATTTTTAAAATAGCACTGTTTATAATTTTTTTCGGAAGCACTTTAAATGCTTCAGCTCAGAAAAACGGTAGTAAGAAAGACGAGAAAACTACAAAAGAGGAATCTAAGGATAGTTTGACTAAAACTTATAAGGATTATGATAAATTACTTGAAAAAGGGACGCTAACTAAAGGTCTTTTCTCTGTTCTTAAATCAGAAAATGATTATTATTTTGAAATTCCAGACAGTCTTTTTCAAAGAGAATTCTTATTGGTAAACAAAATATCTCAAGTACCATTAGCTTTAAATGAAACAGGCCTTAATAAAGGGATGAATTATGAAAATAAGTTAATCACGTTTCATAAGGATAGTCTTTCAAAAACGATTTGGGTAAAAACCAATAAACCTATGGTTTCTTCGCCTAAAGAAGATGCTATAACCTTATCTGTAAAGGCTAATTTCGGAGAATCTATAATTGAGAAATTTGACATAGAGAGCTATAATCCTAAAACAAACGCCCCTTTAATTAAAGCAAATAAAGTGTTTAACGGTAAAGAAAAAAGCTTTAATGATGTGCTTAATAATATTGGCTTAGGTGGCAGCGTTAAAAGTGATTTATCGTATATCGAACAGGTTAAAACCTTTCCAGAAAACGTAGTGGTTAAATCTCAATTAACAACTACAATTAGTGAGGGTGGGCCAGATATGTATATTACATTGGGCGTGACTACTAATATTGTATTGTTGCCAAAAGCACCTATGCAGCCAAGGTATTTAGATAAGCGTGTTGGTTTTTTTACTGAAAAACATTGGTTTTTTAATGATAAGCAGCAGGCTATGAAAGAACAAGAACTTATTACAAGGTGGCGTTTGGAGCCTAAGCCAGAAGATATTGAGAACTATATAAAAGGAGAATTGGTAGAGCCTAAAAAACCTATTGTCTATTATATAGATCCCGCAACACCAAAACAATGGCGTAGCTATATTATACAAGGTGTAAAAGATTGGCAAGTTGCTTTTGAGAAAGCAGGCTTTAAAAACGCAATTACTGCAAAAGAGCCAGATGCAAACGATAAAGATTTTGATATAGATGATGTGCGTTATTCTGTAATTACTTACGCTGCTTCGCCAAAATCTAATGCTATGGGACCATCAGTGGTAGATCCCAGAAGTGGAGAAATTATAGAGGCCGATATTATTTGGTGGCACAATGTAATGACATCTTTACAGAGTTGGATGCGTATTCAAACAGGGCCAATAGATAGTAAATCTAGAGGCAATGTTTTTGAAGATGAACATATGGGTGAAGCTATCAGGTTTGTGTCCTCTCATGAAGTAGGGCATACATTTGGGTTAAAACACAATATGGGGTCTTCTTATAGTTTTCCTGTAGATTCTCTACGATCAAAAACATTTACAGATAAAATGGGTGGTACATCACCCTCAATAATGGACTATGCGCGTTATAATTATGTTGCGCAACCAGAAGATAATATTACCACAATAACACCTAAAATTGGGGTTTATGATAAGTATGCTATTCAATGGGGGTACCAATGGTTTAAATCACCATCAGAGGAAAAGGAAAAATTAAAGGCGTTAGTCGATAGTCATAATAACGATCCGCTTTATTTCTACGGCGAGCAGCAGCCTTATAAAAACACGATAGACCCGAGATCTCAGGCTGAAGATTTGGGCGATAATGCTATGTTGGCAAGTACGTATGGACTTAAAAACTTAAAACGTGTCGTCGATAATTTAGAAAACTGGACCTATAAGCACGGCGATGATTATTATAATACCGGTAAATTATATATGGGTGTTATAGGGCAATGGCAAATGTATAATGCGCATGTAATGAATAATATTGGTGGTGTATATTTAAACATAACACAACACGGTGACGGTAAGCAGAGTTATGAGCCCGTTCCCTACGCGTTGCAGAAAGATGCTGTGGCATATTTAAATAAAAATATATTTACAATACCAGAGTGGTTACTTTTTAATCCTGTGTTAAAGCATACGTATGCTATTAAGGATTCTCCAGTAGGGCCATTCGAGTATACGCCTTACACATTATCTAGAGAATTACAATATAGTATACTTTATCAATTATTAGGAGATGAGCGCTTGTTGCGATTAGTGGAAGCAAATTTATACAACCCTAACGAAGAATCTCGTTACACAGTACAGCATTTGTTTTCAGATTTGCGTAATCATATGTTTTATAATACAACTAAAGGTAAATCGTTGACTGTCTTAGAGCGCATGTCTCAAAAAAACTATGTCGATGTTTTATTAGTGGATGTACAGAAGATAATGGAAAAAACAACCCTGAAAAAGCTAACGACATTAAGTGATATTACAGATACTAGTTTTTGTATGGTGGCTTTAAACGAAGAAAAACAAGCACGAAACATTAATTATACTTCTATGAGGCGGGTGTCTGAAATAGCCTCGTACAAACGACAAGAGTTAAGAAATGTATTGCAATTGTTAGAAAAAAAGAAGCGCAAAGGCGATGACAATACAAAAGCACATTACAACGATTTAATATATCGTATAAAAAACACACTAAACTTTTAATTTTAACTTACATTTTTATGAATAAGTTCCTTATTACAATATTCTTTCTAGCTGCTACAGCAGGCTGGGCACAGGATATGAGAACAATTACAGGAGAAGTAACGGGTGCATCAGATGGCTTTCCGTTGCCAGGAGCATCTGTTTATGTTGCTAAAAACATGGTCGCTAGTGAGACAGGTGTAGATGGTGTAATAGAAAATATATCTATTGGAGTAGTTGCAGATTTTGACGGTAAATTTACATTAAAATTACCAGTAGCCGTAACGCAAATAGTCGTGTCTTATTTGGGGTATGAAACTAAGACTATAAACTTAACTAGAACTTCAAATTACACGATTTCCTTACAAGAAGATGTCGCTAGTTTAAATGAAGTAATACTAACAGGTTACCAAAAGGTAGAAAAAAGAAAACTGACCTCTTCTGTTGCCAAAGTAGATATGGAGGAAATTGGACAAATAGGTGTTGCCAGTGTAGACCAAATGTTACAAGGACAGCTTGCGGGTGTTGTGGCAACCTCAGAAACTGGGGCACCAGGTGCACCTACAAAAATCAGAATTAGAGGTACGGCCTCTTTATCTGGGCCTCTAGATCCGTTGTGGGTTGTAGATGGTTTGCCTTTAGAGGGTAACGATGTGCCAGACTTTAGCGATAAAGATAATATCGATCAATTACGTAATTATGCTATTGCAGGTCTTAACCCAGATGATATTAAAGATATTACTATTTTAAAAGATGCCGCTGCCACTGCAATTTATGGCGCTAGAGCCGCAAATGGTGTTATTGTAGTGACAACTAAACGCGGTAAAAGTGGCGAAATGAGAGTAAGCTTTTCTGCAAATACATTTTTTACGTCAAAACCAGATTTCGAGAAGTTAAACCTAATGAATTCTCAGCAGAAAGTAGATTTCGAATTAGGGCTAGCGTCACGTACAGATTTAGATTATAGAACAGATAAAGGAGAGATTTCGCGTATCTTAAATGCTTCAGGTGAACTAGCAGCTTATCAAATGAATGGATTTTCTTCATTAAGTTCAGAAACACAAATGGCTATTAATTCACTTAGAAATACCTCTGCAGATTGGGGGGATTTATTATACCAATCGAGTGCAAATAAACAATATAGTTTAGGTATTTCTGGAGGTACAGACACTTCAGATTATTACTTCTCTTTAGGGTATTATGATGAAGAAGGTACAACTATTGGAACAGGATTAGAGCGTTACAATATTACTTTAAAAAATAATTTTGAAGTGAACGATCGTTTTAAAGTTGGAGCTTCTGTTTTTCTTTCTCAATCTAAGAAAGAATCTTATTTAACAGGAACCGATGCCTTTACTAATCCTGCTAATTACAGCAGAAATGTTAATCCGTATTTTAATCCTTATAATGCCGACGGATCTTTTAATTACGACCAAGATATTGAAGGGTCAGATGGTAGATATGTTCCGTTTAACTTTATAGAAGAACGCCAAAACACATCGTACGATCTAAAAAACCAAGCTGTAAAAGCTATTTTTGATGGGGCTTACGAAATTACAAACGATCTTACTATTTCTACTCAGTTAGGATTGCAAATGGATAAAACGAGCACAGAGAAATATGCAGCAAGTGACACTTATTTTTCTAGAAAAGAGCGTGAAAAAAGTAGACGTTACGATTCTAGTATAAGTGATTTTTATTACTTTTTACCAGAAGGGGGTATCATACAAAACTGGAATGATGATTTTTTTCAATATAACTGGAAATCGTTATTAACTTATACTACTCGATTTGGAGATAAACATGAAGTGGAAGGGTTATTAGGAACAGAGCTAAGACGTAATAAGTTTACTAGTATTATGAGTCGTGGATTCGGGTATAATAGCAATACGTTAACAACAACGCCAGTAATTTTCCCTAATGAGGATGTTGCAGGCGAAAGCACCTATAAAACGTACGAGAAATCTACGGCAGAGAATGCTTATGCATCTTTTTATGCAACAGGTTCGTATACTTACGATCGTAAATACACGTTTTTTGGTAGTGTGCGTTACGACGGTTCAAATTTATTTGGAGTAGATCCTAAATACAAATATTTACCGCTATGGTCTGTTTCTGGATCTTGGTTGGCTAGCGAAGAAAACTTTTTGGCAGATAGTGATGTGGTTTCTAATTTACGTTTTAGAGCATCTTATGGTTTACAGGGTAATATAGATAGAAATACCTCGCCGTATGTTGTTGGTGAATACGATTCTACTAGCATTTTACCAGGAACTTCAGAAGAAACGGTTGTGGTTACATCTCCGCCTAATTCAAAATTACGTTGGGAGAAAACAACGAATACTAATATTGGTATGGATTTAGGCCTGTTTAATGGTAGGGTTAATATTGCTGCAGATGTTTACAAAAGAAACAGTACAGATTTAATAGGACTGCGCTCTATACCTTTAGAAAACGGATTTGAGTTTACCAACTTAAACTGGGCAGAAGTCACTAATAAAGGGTATGAAATTAGTGTGTCGACTAGAAACATTGTAACTAAAGATTTTTCTTGGACAACTAACATTAATATTTCTCACAATAAAAGTGTGGTAGATAATATACAGGTTCGAGAAAATAGCTTTTTACCTTCTCGAGAAGGTTTGCCTGTTAACGCTGTGTTTGCGTTAAAAACTGCAGGAATTGACGAAAATGGATACCCTTTATTTCAACAAGGAGATGAGGTTGTTTCGGCTGTAGACTTTTTTAAATTAAAGGATCCTTGGGAAAGTTTCTTTCCTGGTCAATTAACAGAATCAGAATTATCTAATGAAGAATTTAGAAACTTATTTAGTTATGTGGGAGATAGAGATCCTAAATTTAGTGGAGGGATAATCAATACATTTAAATATAAAAATATAGATTTTACTATTGCTGCCAACTTTAATATAAAACAAACGGTAGTAGAGCGACCTCCATATAACGGTACAGAAATGGATCGCGGTCAAAACCATTCAACACAAATTCTAGACGCTTGGTCATCAACAAATACTAACAGTAGTTTGCCAGGAATTGTAGGGGCAAATTCTGGAACTGGTGATTCTTGGATGGCATACAAATATTTTAGTGGTATTAATCCTATAGAAACAATACCATTATTAGATATCTGGGTAAAAGAAATGAGTTATGTAAGAATTAATAGTATGCGCTTAGGCTATAGTTTTCCAGAAGCACTTACTTCAAAATTAAATATTAATAGTTTCCGTTTAAGTGTTGAAGGACGAAATTTATTGGTGTTTGGAACCGATTACGATGGCTATTTTGATCCTGAAACGTATGGTAATATCTACGCGCAGCCTATTTCAAAATCTGTTGCCTTAGGTTTAAATGTAACTTTTTAAAAATTAGAAATGATGAAACAAACACGCCTATTTATACTAACGATATTTACCCTTCTTGCAGTAGGGTGCGATGATTATTTAGAGATAGAACCAGAAGGAAAAGTTATTCCAGAAACTTTAGAGGAGTTTAGAGCGGTATTAACTAAGGGGTATTCTGTTTTTCCGCAACAAAAATCTATAGTAACCTATAGAACCGATGAGCTGATTTTAGACGAGAATAGTTTCGATTTTCCTGTCTATAAAGATATTTATACTTGGAGAGATTCTAATTTAGATGCTCAAACTAAGCGGTACCCATATATTCAAGTATATAATGCTATTTTTTATGCCAATCATGTAATAGAAGAAGGGACTAAAAGAATTGAAGAATCTCAAGAAAAAAGTCAACTAGTAGGTGAAGCTTATGCGTTACGTGCCTATGCACATTTCGATTTGGTAAACCTTTACGGTAAACCATATAATGCCGCAACAGCAAATGCAGACTCGGGGGTTCCTTTAGCTTTAGAAATAGATTTGGAACAGGTTTTTACACCTGTTTCTGTACAAGCGGTATACGACCAAGTTTTAACAGATATAGAAAAGGCTAAGTCTTTATTAAATGTAACACGTTATGAAGCAGGTTTAAATTATCGCTTTACAAAAACAGCAATTTTAGCATTGCAAGCTCGTGTGTATAGTTATATGAATAATAGTGAAGCAGCTTTAGATGCTGTAAACAGTGCATTAACACTTAACGATGCCGTTGTAAACTTAAACGACACTGCAGCGCTGCCAAACCTATACACCTCTGTAGAATCTATAATGGCTTTAGAAGATGTATTTGATTCAGGTCTTAAAAACAGTTCGACTATTTCTCCAGAATTATTAGCTGTTTACGATACTACAAATGATTTAAGATTTGGATTGTATTTCACCGAGGACGATGGTAGTTATAAAGCGGCAAAAGGAGGGGAGCAAGAATTTAAATGTTCATTTAGAGTTTCTGAATTAGTATTACTAAAAGCGGAAGCCGAAGCTAAATTAGGGAGTTTAAACGCTGCTAAATCTACGTTGCTAGGCTTTATGCAAAACCGTTACCAAAGCTCATATATGCCTAGCTTAGAAGCGGCTATTAATAATTTGGCTGCAACAGATTTTATGTCAGAATTATACACAGAACGTAGAAGAGAATTAGCTTTAGAAGGTCACCGTTGGTTCGATTTACGACGCACATCACAACTAGAGATAACACACGTTGTTAATGGTGAGACGTTTACATTAATAGAAAACGATCCAAGATATACATTACGTTTCCCAGAAGACGCAATTTTAAATAATCCTGAATTATAATATTCAAGAGTTAGTCTGTTGGTAATATTTACCTAGTTAAACCCGATAGTTCTATCGGGTTTTTTTATTTTTATAAAAAAAAGATATGCATATAGTTGTTGTAGAGGATGAAGATTTAGCTGCAGACTATCTTATAGGTTTGCTTAAAGCACAACAGGTGGTATCTATTTCGCAAATCACTCACTTGGCCTCGGTGCAAGAAATGGTTTCTTTTTTTAGTATTACGCAACCGGATTTAATCTTTATGGATATTCATTTGGGAGACGGGAAAAGTTTAGAAGCTTTTACAAAAACAAACATTACGGCGCCCATAATATTTACAACTGCCTACGATGATTATGCTATAAGCGTATTTAAACACTTTACAATAGATTATTTACTAAAGCCATTTGAGGCAGCGCAGGTGGATGAAGCCTTACAGAAATACACGCAAATTAAAAAGAGCTTCTCATTTTATAACACAGCAAAATCTATAGAAGCTTTAGAAAGTAAAACCCAAAAAGACCGATTTTTGGTTAACTCTGGGCATCATTTAAAATCGATAGAAAGTGCAGAGGTTGCTTTCTTTTATAGTGAAGGGAAAAACTTATTTCTATTTACAACGCAGTCAGATAATTATTTGTACAACGATACGTTACGCGATATTTTTGAAAAACTGAACCCGGAAATATTCTTTAAAGTCAGTAGGAATTATATAATTCATATTAATAGCATTAAAGAAATAGTGAAACATAATCCTCAGAAAATTGAGGTGCGTTTAAAGTTTGAGCACGCTAGTATAAAGCCAATATTAGTGAGTAAATTTGCGCTAAAACGTTTTAAAACGTGGTTAAATAAGTAGGTTTTTTTGTAATAAAATATAGTATACCACCAAGTCCCTTCGGTTTAAAACAAAAAAAAGATGATTCTTTCAAATCATCTTTTCTAATTTATAGTAGTGTAAACGCTTACGCTTTTGCACTGTTTAGTTTTTCAAGTTCCGTTAGCATTACTTTTGTTGTTGCTTCTAGGTCAAAACTATGATTCCAGTTCCAATCTTCTCTAGCAGACGTATCGTCGATGCTTTTTGGCCAAGAATCGGCAATTTGTTGTCTAAAATCTGGCGAGTAACTTATGGTAAACTCAGGAATATGCTTTTTAATCGATTCTGCCATCTCTACAGGCGTAAATGACATCGCCGCTAAGTTATACGACGAGCGTATCTTTATAGCTTCAGGTTTAGCATCCATGATATCTATTGTTGCCTTTATAGCATCTTCCATATACATCATTGGTAACTTAGACGTTTCATTTAAGAAACAATCGTACGTTTTATTTTCTAAGGCTTTATGGTAAATTTCAACAGCATAATCTGTTGTTCCACCGCCAGGTAAAGTTTTCCAACTTATAATACCAGGGTAACGAATACTACGCACATCTACATTATATTTCTGGTGGTAATATTCACACCAGCGCTCGCCAACTTGCTTCGTAATACCGTAAACGGTTGTTGGTTCCATAGAGGTGTATTGTGGTGTGTCTTCTTTAGGTGTCGACGGTCCAAAAACAGCAATACTAGATGGCCAAAACACTTTGTTTATAAACTTCGCTTTCGCCAAATCAAGCACGTTAAAAAGAGAGGTCATATTTAAGTCCCAAGCCTTATTTGGGTACTTTTCTCCTGTAGCACTTAGCATAGCGGCCATTAAATAAACGGTGTCAATATTGTGTTTTTCTACACATACGTTTAGAGAGGCATAATCCATTGCGTCTACAATTTCAAAAATCCCCGAATTAACCAATTCAACATTACCGTAGTTAATATCGCTAGCAATAACATTGTCATCACCGTGAATTGTTCTCAGTTTGTAAGTTAACTCAGATCCTATTTGGCCACAGGCACCAATAATTAATATTTTTGAAGACATAGTTTAAATCTTATGTTTTAGGAGTGCAAAAATACTAAGATTTTATTCATTATAAAGGGGTTTAACAATAAAAAATAGGCTTAAAGTTTTAATGAAAAAAGAAAGTAAAACTAAGGAATACAATATATTTGTAAATCAAAACAACACTAAGTATGAAGTTTTTATACCTATTATTTCTTTTTACATTCTTACTATCTTGTAACTCTAAAACAGCGCAATCGAGTGATGAAAATGTATCGCAAATGGATACAACGGCTATTACTACAGAAAATATTGAAGCTATTAAATATGTAGATTATGGTATCGATAGTAAGGCTAAAACAACTCTAGATTCTTGGCAAGCCTATAGCGATGTCTCTCGTGCGATTGCACAAGTTAAGATTGCCGATTTTTCATTTTTTACGGCAGACGAAGCCTTGTTTATGTCCACGGTTAAAGAATTAGGCTCGACGATTCCAGAACAAATAAATTCCGACCCTGTACAGGCGAGAATTTTAGCGCTTACCACAAAAATGTATACGTTAGAAGAAATGCTAAGTTTAAAAACGACGCATAAAAAAGATAAATTAAAAAGTATAAGAGATGTGCTTCAGGCATTTTCGTATTTAACACTTCAGGTGAATAAAAAATATGAAAAAGAAGCGCAAAACATTATAAAACCAGTATTTAATGAGATTGAAATTGAATAAAAATATAGCCGTAATAGCGATTGTCCTTTTAGGTTTTTCTTGTAATAAAGAAGTGAAAACAGAAAATTATAAAGAAGAATCAATTCAAAAGACAGACGAAATTTCTGATGAAACCACAAAGGAAACAGTCCACGCAACTATAGATTTGTGGCATAAAGCTGCTGCCGAAGCTAATTTTGAAGCTTACTTTAATCTAATGACTCCAAATGCGGTTTTTATTGGTACAGATGCTACCGAAAACTGGGGAGCAAACGAGTTTAAGGCTTACGCAAAACCACATTTCGACAAAGGTAAAGCTTGGAGTTTTACTTCTATAGAGCGTAATATTTTCGTTTCAGAGGATAAACAAACGGTTTGGTTTGACGAGTTGTTAAACACGCAAATGAAAATCTGTCGCGGTTCTGGGGTATTAACAAAAGAGGGTAGCCAATGGAAAATCGCCCATTATGTATTGTCTATTGCTATTCCAAACCCAAAGGTTAAAGACGTTGTCGCGCTTAAAAATGAGTCCGATAGTTTGTTGGTTAAACAATTAGTAATTAATAAATTAAATGTGAAGTAAAACACGTGTTATTAAAATCGGGCTGAAAGTCCGCCACCTGCTCCAAAACGGTTATCATAACTAGCCATTATCGAAAAATCACGAGACAAATAGTATTCTAATCCTGTGCTCCAAGATATTTCTTTTGCAAAATGATCTCCCGTTGGAAGAGTGTCTATCCAACCAAAATCTGCTTGATATTCGTAAGCGCCAAAAATAGCAGTTCTCGGAAAAATAAGTATTTCTCGGCTTAAACTAATTTGTGGTCTTAATTTGTTGTCAATACGCACATCAAGATCAATAAAATACGGAGTTAAATACCGCACTCCTGCAATAGCAGTTGTAGAGATTTCCTCTAAGCTATCGTCCATTTTATTTTCAATATTAACACCTCCAAAAACTCTTAAATAATCGTGTAAATACCTTTCGTATGTGACTTCAGCTTCAAGGTTTTTGTTCCATCCATATTCGGTTTCTACATTAAATTGGTTACGAATATTAGAAGCCGTAAAGCTAAAGGCGCTCATGTGTGTCCCCACATCTAACGTTGCCCATGAATAATATTTATCGGCTTCAGAAATTAAATGTTGTAAAGGGTAGTCTTTTAAGCGTTGGTCCCTAGGGGTATCGTAACTAATAACTCTTGCCATTCCGCTCATCATATGGTAAAGTATATGGCAATGAAAGAACCAGTCGCCATATTCGTTACCATAAAATTCTATAGTAACTTGCCCCATTGGGGGTACATTTACAGTATGCTTTAAAGGCGAGTATTCTCCATTTTTATTAAGAACTCTAAAAAAGTGACCGTGTAAGTGCATAGGGTGATGCATCATTGTAAGGTTGTTTAAAGTAATTCGTGTTACCTCTTTTTCATGTATTTTTATTTTATCGGTTTCAGAAAGTGGAACACCATTCATGCTCCATATATACCGCTGCATATTTCCGGTTAAGTTTAGTAAGATTTCCTTTACAGGAATATCAATATTATACGCTGTTTTCTCTGCTGATTTTAAATAGTTGTAATTATATTCTGAAAACATAGCCATACCATCCATTTCTTTCATTTCGGATTGTTCTGTGTTCATTGTGTCCTTTCCTTTTGCCTCTTTAGGCATTGTCATCTCTGTATGGTTCATTTCCTTATTCATAGAAGCGCTCTTTACCTCGTGATTCATTTTGCTATTGCCAGAAGATTGCTTCATATTATTCATAGTCATACCACTCATTTGCATCCCGTATTCTGCTTTCATTTCGAAACGATCATCTTTATTAGGTTGAAATTTTAAAGCATGAGCCCCCATTTTCATATCCATTTTGGCCATTTTTTGCATCATTTTTATTTTATCTGGTTTAGAAACAACGGGTGCAGGTAGGGTTTTACCGCTACCAATATATGCATTCGCAGTTCCAGAAGCATCTTGTGCCATAGCTCTAAACTCAATCTTTCCGGTTTGTGGAATAGTAATAATAAAATCGTAAGTTTCTGCTGTAGCAATAAACGTTTTGTTTTTTTTAATGGGTTGAACATTAATACCATCTGCCGAAACTAGAATGGGCATATCGCCACCAAAAGTCATCCAAAACTGGGTAGATGCCGACCCATTTATAATTCGTAACCTGACTTTTTCTCCTGCTTTAAAATTCTTGTATTCTGGGTTTTGATTTCCGTTGACTAAAAAAGCTGGGTAATATATATCTGCAATATCAGCACCTTCCATCCGCTGTCTCCAAAAGTCCAGCTGTGCTCCAAAAGCTCCGCGACCTATTACTTCATTTAATGGCGTAGAGGTGCCTTTTTTCATTCCGTACCACTCATTACCACGTTTTAGATTACGCAAAATAGAAATAGGTTTTTCGTTAGACCAGTCGGAGAGTACCAAAATTAAATCTTTATCATAATCCAGTTTTTTTACTTTAGGATGTATAAGAATAGAGCCAAATACACCACTTTGTTCTTGTAACATGGTATGAGAATGATACCAATAAGTTCCAGATTGTTTTATAGGGAACTCATATTTTAGAGTTTCTCCAGGACGAATGGGTGGAGTTGTTAAGTAAGGTACGCCATCATAAAAATTAGGTAAAATAAAACCGTGCCAGTGCACTGAAGTCTCCACGGTCATTTCGTTCTTTACATATATAACGGCATATTCACCTTCAGTAAATTCTAAAGTCGGTCCAGGGATTGTGCCGTTTACAGTCATTCCTTTAACCGCTTGGCCTGTTTTGTTTACCATCCCTTCCTTAATGACTAAGGTGTATTCATGAACAGGTAATGTGTTGCTATTCCCTTCTTTAGAGGCTTCAAAGAGATTCTGGCCTATTGCGGCTTGAAAACTCATAAGGATTAAAACTGAGAGATATTTTAGATGTTTCATTTTTGATGGTTATATTGAGATTATAAGCGAGTAATTACTAAATAATTTGTAGAAAATTAAAAAGCGGTTGTAAGTTCTTATTAATTAATCAACATAAAATAAAGTAAAAAGCAGTAATACTGTATTTTTTAAGGCTATTATTTTGTTAAAAATTAATCCTTTCATGTTAATTCCTTATATAATTACAAAATTACTGCCTAAATTACGAGCTTAAAAACCAATACAGAAACTTTAATTAAATATGAAAAAACTTACTTTATTAGGTGCTGTCGCAATTTTTAGTGTTGTATCGTGTAAAAACGAACCAAAACAGGAAGACACTAAGGATATGGCGAAAGTCGAACAGGTACCAGGAATTAATCTAGATTATATGGATAATTCTGTAAAACCAAACGACGACTTCTTTAGTTATGTCAACGGAAAATGGATAGAAACCAATGAGATTCCAGACGATAGAACGACGTGGGGAAGTTTTATGGAGTTACGTAAAAAAACAGATGAAGATGCTTTAAGTATTTTAAAATCTGCAATGGCTAACGATAGTGATCCAGATAAAATAGTAGTGACTCCAGGGTCAGATCAAGAAAAGGCGGTATTCTTATTCCAAACAATAATGGATACAGAAAGTAGAGATAAGCAAGGTATTGAGCCTTTAAAACCTTATTTAGAGCGCATAGAGCAAATTAAAAATGTAAACGATTTAGAAGCTTATTTAATAGAAATGGAGCCACAAGGTGGTGGTGGATTCTTCGGTTTCTATGTGTATGCAGATGCTAAGGATAGTAATAAAAATGCTGCGTATTTAAGCCCAGGAAGTTTAGGGCTTCCAGATCGTGATTATTATATAAAAGACGATGCTGATTCTAAAGAAAAGAGAGAAGCTTATGTTGCTCATATAACAAGAATGTTACAGTTTCTAGGTGATGCCGAAGAAAATGCGAAGCAGCAAGCAGAGCAAATTTTAGCTTTCGAAACAGTTCTTGCAGAGCCTAAGTTAGATAAGGTAGCATTGCGTGATAGACGAAATACTTATAACCCTACAGCAATTTCAGATTTGCAAAAAATGGTGCCAGCAATAAACTGGACAACTTATTTTGATGGTATTGGAGCTAATAATCTTGATACGGTAATTGTTAGAGAGCCAAAATATATGAAAGCGTTACAGCAGGTTTTAGCTAAAGGGGATGTGAACCAGTGGAAAGCGTATTTGCGTTGGAGTTCTTTTAACGATGCTTCTGGAAAATTAAGTTCAGAAATCGAGAAGGCAGATTGGGATTTCTATAGCAAAACACTAAATGGTGCAAAAGCACAGCGCCCATTAGAAGAACGTGCATTAGCAACCATAAATGGAACTGTAGGTGAAGCGTTAGGGAAGTTGTATGTAGAGAAAAAATTTCCTGCAGAGGCTAAAGTGAAAGCAGAAAAAATGATTGATAATGTAATTCTTGCTTTCGAAGAACGTATCAAGAAGTTAGAATGGATGAGCGAAGAAACGAAAACGAAAGCCATCGAGAAATTGCAAGCAACCACTGTTAAAATTGCATATCCAGATAAATGGAAAGACTATTCTGATTTAGATGTAAAAAGTGTTGAGGATGGTGGTACATACCTATCTAATATGCATCATGCATCAGTTTGGAGATATAAAGAAAACTTAGACAAGTTAGGAAAGCCTGTTGATAAGACAGAATGGGGAATGGCGCCACAAATTGTGAATGCTTATTTTAACCCAAGTTATAACGAAATTGTTTTTCCAGCAGCAATCTTACAACCTCCATTTTATAATTATACTGCAGACGATGCTGTAAATTATGGTGGAATTGGTGCAGTAATTGGCCATGAAATCTCTCATAGTTTCGATGACTCTGGCTCTCGTTACGATAAAAACGGAAACTTAAATAACTGGTGGACAGACGGAGATTTAGAGCAATTTGAAGGTTTAGGGAAAAGTCTAGCCGATCAATATAGTGCTATCGAAGTATTGCCAGAAACTTTTATTAACGGAGAGTTTACTTTAGGTGAAAACATTGGTGACTTAGGAGGTGTTTTAGCTGCTTACGACGCTATGCAAATGAGTTTTGAAGATAACGGAAGACCAGAGAAAATTGATGGATTTACAGCAGAACAACGCTTCTACTTAAGTTGGGCTACCGTTTGGAGAACCAAAATGAGAGACGACGCCTTAAAAACTAAAATTAAAACCGATCCGCATTCTCCAGGAATGACAAGAGCGGTACAGCCTTTATTGAATGTTGATTCATTTTATGAAGCTTTTAATATTAAAGAAGGTGACAAAATGTACATAGCGCCAGAAAATCGCGTTAGAATTTGGTAATACCTTACCGAGTGACATAATAATTTAAAAGCAGCTCGTCGAGCTGCTTTTTTATTTTCTACTTTTGTGGGCAACTGCTTAACAATTCGTAATAAAACAAATAATTTATGATTTTAAAATATAAAGGTGCTGCTCTTTATTATACTGCAAAAGGACATGGAGAGGCTGTTGTTTTACTGCATGGTTTTTTAGAGGACCATACTATGTGGGACGATGTAGTAAAGCTGGCATCACAAAACAAAACGGTCATTGCTATAGATTTATTGGGGCACGGTAAAACAGATTCTCTAGGGTATATTCATTCTATGCAAACTATGGCGGAAGCTGTTAAAGCTATTTTAGATCACCTTATTATTAACGAAGTTACATTCGTTGGTCATTCTATGGGAGGTTATGTTGCGTTGGCTTTTGCAAAACACTATCAAAATCAAGTAAAAGGTCTGTGTTTATTAAATTCAACTTTCCAGCCAGATAGCGACGATAGAAAGCTATTACGAACGCGTGCAAATAAAATGGCGCAACAAAATTTTGAGAGTATTGTAAGAATGAGTTTTGCTAATTTATTTACACCAGAAAGTAAATTACAGTACGAATCTGAATATAAAAGAGCGCTTACAACAGCGTTAAAAACCTCGCTTCAAGGCTACATGGCAGCAAATGAAGGAATGAAAAATCGTGAAGACCTCTCAGATTTTTTTGCTGAAGCACCCTTTAAAAAATTAATGTTATTAGGAGAAAAGGATACACTTTTAGATCTCAATCTTATCCTAGAATATGCTAAACAAAACACTATTGATGCTACAGTTTTTTCTGAAGGACATATGAGTTATATAGAAAATAAAGCCGAATTCCTAAGATCAGTAATGTCTTTCATCGAAATTAAGTAACTTTATAACGATTATTAATTTCATTTTACTTAGATTAGAAGTCCTAAATCTAACCAAATGAACAATTTAAACCGTAAAAGGGCTATTGTGCCTAAATTGTATTGTAATGTTTTTGGGCATCGCTATTATGTTTCTAAGCTAATAACAGCGCATGTTAAAGAATATAAATGCAGCCATTGTAAAAAAGAATTAACCACAAACTCAAAAGGAGACTTAATCGAGCTTACTACTAGATTTAAAGAAATAAATTGTGTTTTGGAAAATATTCACAACAAGCGACTATTAAAATTAAAAGAGACGCCTGTTGTAAAATAGAATGTTTTCCTAATATAATTACAAACTGGAATATATCGTCTAATCGTTAAAGTTTTTCCATCCTTGCGCTTGAAGCTGTATTTTAGTGTCTCCACGAGTCACTAAATGAGCGCCAGCGCTTTCTTCGGTGATGTAACCAATGACCGTTAAATGTGGATTGGCTTTAATTTTTGGAAAATCTTCCTGAGAGATTGTCATTAATAACTCATAATCTTCACCACCATTTAAAGCAATAGTTGTGCTGTCGATATCAAATTCTTCACAAGTAGAAATCACTTGTGGGTCTAAAGGTATTTTATCCTCATAGAGATCGCAGCCCACTTTACTTGCTTTGCAGATGTGTAGTATTTCCGACGATAATCCATCGCTAACATCAATCATAGCTGTTGGTTTAACGTCTAGATCTTTTAATAACGAGACGATGTCTTTACGTGCTTCAGGTTTTAATTGGCGCTCCATAATATAGGTGTAGGCATCCAAATCTGGTTGGTTATTAGGGTTTACTTTAAACACCTCTTTCTCGCGTTCTAAAACCTGTAATCCCATATACGCACCACCAACATCGCCGGTAAGTACTAATAGGTCATTGGGTTTTGCTCCACTGCGATAAACTTCTTGTCCTTTTTCAACTTCTCCAATAGCGGTTACAGAAATTAATAGACCAGAAGTAGAAGATGTGGTATCGCCACCAACGACATCAACATTGTAAATTTTTGCAGCCGTTTCAATTCCTGCATATAATTCTTCTAATGCTTCCAATGGAAAACGATTAGAAACAGCAATCGACACCGTGATTTGTGTTGCATTGGCGTTCATAGCATACACATCAGATAGATTTACAACAACCGCTTTGTAGCCTAAATGTTTTAACGGCGCATAGCTTAAATCAAAATGCACGCCTTCAACTAACATATCGGTAGTGACTACAATGTTTTTGTTTTCAGGATTAATTACAGCTGCATCGTCTCCAATACCTTTAATAGTAGATTGATGCTTAATATCAAAATTCTTAGTTAAATGTTCAATTAAAGCGAATTCTCCGAGTTCACTTAAAGGTGTACGTTGTGGGTTTTTGTCTTCTATCATAAATGCAAAAATAATAAGCCTTTATTTAAGTCCCGCCTATTCTTATGCTTTTATGAATAATTTAATGTTATTAATCTTTAATATGCATCGATTTTAACATAAATTCTAATTCGGTAATCTTTTTAAAATATTAATTTCGCAATATGTGCGCTTAAAAACAGTTAAAAGAGTAGCTAATTGGCGTTAAAACAATTCAAATATGAAAAATATTAGTAAATCTGTATTCTTTTTAATTTTTGGGCTTGCCATGGTAAGTGTGGTAGGTTGCTCAGATGAGTTAGCCGACGCACCATTGGAACCAGTTGGTGATTCTGGAATAGTGGCTTTGGCACCGTGTGAAAATGGATTTGCAGATATTTATCCGTGTAACGGTTACGACTTATTAGCAAATATTAGTACGGAAATTTTAAGCGGAGAGGCCGATATTGATGGTAGTGATATTTGGGGGTGGACAGATGCTACAACAAATAAAGAGTATGCTTTAGTGGGGCTCGAAAATAGTACGGCCTTTGTAGATGTCTCTAATCCTAGTTCTCCCATTTTTTTAGGCCGATTAAATTCTAATGCGGGAACAAATTTTTGGAGAGATGTAAAAGTCTATAATGATTTTGCTTTTATAGTTGCAGATGGCGTGGGAGATCACGGTATGCAGGTCTTCGACTTATCACGATTAAGAACAGTTGCAAATCCGCCAGAAACGTTTAGTGCAGACGCTATTTATACTGGAGTTGGAAGCTGTCACAACATAGTAATTAACGATAGCGAAGGCGTAGCCTATTTAGTGGGGTGCAACTCTGCAAATGGTGGAGGCCCTATATTTGTGGATGTTTCAAGTCCTTTAAATCCTGCTTTTTTAGGGGAGTACACAGCTTCTGGTTACACGCACGATGCTCAGGTAATAACGTATAACGGCCCGGATACTGATTATTCTGGTAAAGAAATTTTAATTGCTAGTAACGGTGCTAGTGGTAGTGGAACCAATAAAGTGGTGATTATAGATGTGAGTGATAAAGCAAATCCAACGTTTATTTCAGAATTAACGTACCCACAAGCAGCATACACGCATCAAGGTTGGTTTACAGACGATCAGCGCTATTTTATTTTAGGCGATGAGTTAGATGAACAATATATAGGGGTTAACACAACAACTTTTGTTTTCGATTTTTCAGATTTAGATAATCCTGTTTTGTCTTCAAAATATACAGCAGCTTTCGATGCTATCGATCATAATGGATATGTTAAAGGAAACGAGTTTTATCTCGCAAATTATCGTGCTGGACTACGTGTTTTTGATATTACTAATATTTCTTCGCCTACAAATTCAATGACCGAAGTTGGTTATTTTGATACGTATCCGGCAGATAACAATACTGGGTTTAATGGTGTTTGGAGTGTTTATCCTTATTTTAATAGTCAGAATATTATTATTGGCGATATAGAAGGTGGTTTATTTATTGTTAGAAAAAGTAGTCTTTAATGTTTACTAAGAACACGTTTTTTTTATGTATCGCTATGGGCTTAATACTAAGCTGTTCTAAAGATGGCGAGCCCAAAAAAGAACCCATTAATGTGGAAACAGAAATTTTAGCTAAAGTTTCTGTTTTTGGTGGATCTAAAAATGAAAGCGGACAACGCGTGGTTTCTACTGCCGATGGCGGTTATGTTATTTTAGGGTTTACCCAAAGTATGGACGGTGATGTTACAGGAAAACAAAACGATAGTTACGATTATTGGTTGTTAAAATTCAATTCAGAAAGTGAATTAGAATGGCAAAAAACCTATGGCGGTAGTGGAGGTGACAAAGGGTTCGATATTATCCAAACTCTAGATGGAGGTTATGCTTTAATCGGGTCTAGTTTTAGTAATGATCAAGATGTGTCACAAAATAACGGAGCCGAAGATTTTTGGTTAGTAAAACTGGACGCTTCCGGTGTGCTATCTTGGGAGCAGTCTTATGGGTATTCGGGTGTGGATTCTGGCTTGTCTGTAATTCAAACTAACGACGGCGGCTATTTTATTTCAGGTGTTCTAGACGTAACAGCGTCGGGAGGCGAAGGGAATTCTAAGGGCATTCAGCACGCGGGAGGTGATTATTGGGG
>JAGPVI010000315.1 GCA_018067115.1 Bizionia sp.
TGCAGGTTATGTTAAAAACAACGATTGGATTTTAAGTCCCAGAGCAAGATTAGGTTTAAAAAATTTTAAAATAGGAGCCCTTAGTTTTAGTTATTCTAAAAGTTATAGTACACCACAAGCCAATATACTATTACCAAATTATCAACTCGGCAGTTACAATACCTTTAAAAGAGGAACACAAAACATAGAATTCCCAAGAAGGAATAGCTATATTTTTAATTATCGCTTAAAAAATAATAAGCAAACCAAAACAGTTTCTATAAGAATGCAATATGTTAATTCTAATGGGAAATATTCTACAGAAAACAGAATAGGTCAAGATTTACTGTTTTCGAGTTCCAAATTTGTAGATAGCGAGGATGTATTGTCTTCAAATATTGACTTTACCTCCTACTTTAAAAAACTAAAGCTATCGACTAATTTAGGGACCTCTCAAACATGGACTAATAGTTTAGTGCAAGTAAACACTTCGGGATTTCAAGATTTAAATTCTTACACCTCTTCTTATTTCTTATCTGGCACCACTTATTTTAAACTTCCTATAAATTTAAAATTCAAATTTATTTTTAATACGGCTAAGTCTATATTTAATTCTATTGAATCAAAAACAAATTGGGAAACCGTTAATCTAGATTTTACTTATAAACTTTCTAAAACCTGGATAGCAACGTTACAGAATAAATTTTATCGCACTACTGATGGTAATTATTCGTTTATAGATATAAATTTAGATTATACTCCTAAAAAGTCAAGATTCTCATACCAGCTAGTTTTTAACAACTTAAACAATGAAAACGTGTTTACTATCAATAATATAAGCGAGTTTACAACCTATAAATCGTCAACACAATTGTTGCCGAGATATGTTTTTGGCCTAGTAAAGTATCGCTTTTAAAAAACCTACACGTTTTTTTATTTGTATGTATTTGCATCTCAATAAAAATAAGTATATTTGCAAATCGAAAGATACTCTTTCGTTTACATAACAATCATTTACAACAATATTAGCATGTATTTAGATCAAAAAGAAAAAGAAGCAATCTTCACAAAACACGGTAACGGAGCAAAAGATACTGGTTCTGCTGAAGGACAAATCGCTTTATTCACGTACAGAATTAGCCATTTAACAGAACACTTAAAAAAGAATCGTAAAGATTATAATACTGAGCGTTCATTAGTAAAGTTAGTAGGTAAAAGAAGAAGCCTACTAGATTACTTAACTAAGAAAGATGTCTTAAGATATCGTGCAATTGTTAAAGAACTAGGATTAAGAAAATAATCTCACTCTTAAACCACGCCTACAAGCGTGGTTTTTTAGTATTTAGTACTACTCAATCGTAAGAGTTTAAAATGCGTATTGAAGAAGCTAATTACAGTTTTTCATTGGTCACACAACTACTACTACAATAACAACACAACGACCATTGTTTAATTAGAATTGAAAAAAATATGATTCCAAAAGTTTTTAGAGAGGTCATAGACCTTGGTGATGGAAGAGAAATTTCTATCGAAACCGGAAAATTAGCAAAACAGGCCCACGGTTCTGTTGTTGTTCAGTCTGGAAAATGTATGTTATTATGTACAGTTGTTTCCAACTACAAACAAAGTGATGTAGACTTTTTACCATTAACGGTAGACTACAGAGAAAAATTTGCTGCTGCAGGGCGTTACCCAGGTGGTTTCTTTAAAAGAGAAGCAAGACCTAGTGATGGCGAGGTATTAACAATGCGATTAGTAGACAGAGTATTACGTCCATTATTCCCAAAAGATTACCACGCAGAAACGCAAGTGATGATTCAGTTAATGTCTCATGATGATGATGTTATGCCAGATGCTATGGCAGGTTTAGCAGCTTCGGCAGCTATTCAATTATCAGATTTCCCATTCGAATGTCCAATTTCTGAAGCACGAGTTGCTAGAGTAAATGGCGAATTCGTAATTAACCCTACACGTGCACAATTAGAAGAATCTGATTTAGATATGATGATTGGTGCTTCTGCAGATTCAGTAATGATGGTAGAAGGTGAAATGGATGAGATTTCTGAAGAAGAAATGGCAGATGCTATTAAGTTTGCTCACGAAGCTATTAAAGTACAATGTGCTGCGCAAGTAAGATTAGCGGAAGCCTTTGGAAAGAAAGACGTTCGTGAATACGCTGCAGAAAGAACTGACGAAGATTTAGCACAGAAAATTCATGACATGGCTTACGATAAAGTGTACGCTATTGCAAAAGCAGGATCTGCTAAACATGAAAGAACTGCTGCATTTGCAGAAATTAAAGAAGAAATCAAGGCTACTTTTTCTGAAGAAGAATTAGCAGATCTTGGCGGATTAATATCTAAGTATTACAGCAAAGCTGAAAAAGCAGCTATTCGCGATTTAACCTTAAATGAAGGATTGCGTTTAGATGGTCGTAAGACAGATGAAATTAGACCAATCTGGTGTGAGGTAGATTACTTACCATCTACACACGGATCGGCAATTTTTACGCGTGGAGAAACGCAAGCATTAGCTACCGTTACTTTAGGAACCTCTAGAGATGCTAACCAAATAGATATGCCATCTTTTGAAGGTGAAGAGCGTTTCTATTTACATTATAACTTCCCTCCTTTCTGTACAGGAGAAGCTAGACCAATTCGTGGTACCTCTCGTAGAGAAGTAGGTCACGGTAATTTAGCACAACGTGCATTAAAAGGGATGATTCCTGCAGATTGCCCTTACACAGTAAGAGTAGTTGCAGAAGTTTTAGAATCTAACGGTTCGTCTTCTATGGCAACAGTATGTTCTGGAACAATGGCATTAATGGATGCTGGTGTAAAAATGAAAAAACCAGTTTCTGGTATCGCAATGGGGTTAATTTCTGATGCAGATTCTGGAAAATACGCAGTACTTTCTGATATTTTAGGGGATGAAGATCATTTAGGTGATATGGACTTTAAAGTTACAGGAACGGCTGATGGTATTACAGCTTGCCAGATGGATATTAAAGTAAAAGGACTAAGCTACGAGATTTTAGTAAATGCACTAAAACAAGCACGTAATGGCCGTTTACATATTTTAGAGAAGCTAGTTGAAACTATCGCTACTCCAGCTGAAGATGTGAAATCACACGCTCCAAAAATGATTACAAGACGTATACCTAATGAATTCATTGGTGCATTAATTGGTCCTGGAGGAAAAGTGATTCAAGAAATGCAAAAAGAAACTGGTACTACAATCGTTATAAACGAAGATCCAGTAACTGAAGAAGGTATCGTAGAAATTTTAGGAGTTGGTAATGAAGGTATCGATGCTGTTACAGCAAAAATTGATGCTATTTTATTTAAACCTACTGTTGGTAGCGTTTATGAGGTGAAAGTTATCAAAATGCTTGATTTTGGTGCTGTTGTTGAGTACTTAGATGCACCAGGAAACGAAGTTCTATTACACGTAAGCGAATTAGCTTGGGAACGCACAGAAAATGTAAGCGACGTTGTAAATATGGGTGATGTTTTCGATGTGAAGTACTTTGGTTTAGATCCAAGAACGCGTAAAGAAAAAGTATCTCGTAAAGCGATTTTACCAAAACCTGAAGGTTTTAAAGAAAGACCACCAAGAGAAAACGACCGTAACAAAGGTAGAGACAACCGTGGACGCGATAATCGTAGAGACGACAGAAAACCAAGAGAGGACAAAAAAGACTAATACTCTTTTTTAAAATAACTAAAAGCCCTTCAATTTATTTTGAAGGGCTTTTTTTTATGTCCTTTAAAATTTAAGTCATAATTATCTTATCATCTTATA
>JAGPVI010000328.1 GCA_018067115.1 Bizionia sp.
TTTTCGCTTTTTCAAATCTACTTCTACAGTAATCTCATCTTGCTGAAGCCACTCGTATAAAAACCAAATTTTACGACTATATATACCAGAAGGTTCTATATGTAAAAGAGCATGTACTTGGTCTTTTGTAATTGCATTAAATAATGCTTTAAATACTAACAAATTAATACCTTCATATTTAATTGCAAATATTAGTTGCCTATATAACGTTTTTTCTGGTTCGTAGGATGCTGGAAACACCTTCCAATCCTCGTTATTATATTTTTTACTTTTTTCAGTTATTAGCGACAGTATATGCGGAAATGGTATGGGTAACTTTAAATTTTCTATAATGGCACCATAGCCAACAATCTTGCCACTTTCAGGTGTGGTTCTTCCTTGATAAACGGATGTTTTAATTAGCGGTACTACTATGTCCATATTTAAAAATTATAACTGTTGCACTCAAATATAACTAAAAACCGTGCGCGAACTAAAATAAATACGCGCATATATACATTTATCTAAAAAATTGTGCGCAAAACAAACATTTAAATAAATACGTGCCGATTAAAATAAACGAACGCAAATCAATACTAAATTAAAAAAATAGGCGCATTTTTTATTTTCACTATAAAGAAAAGAAACAATTCCACCGAAAATGAAGACAGAATTGTTGATTTATAATTTATCGCAACCGATCACTAGAAGTACTCAAAACGAATTATTTATTTTCAAAATTTAAATAAATTCCGTACCTTTACTATATTAAGTTATCTATTAATTTGTGAACACAAAACTGAACACGTTTTGGAACACGATTTGGAACACGGGGGTTTCTTAAAGCACTGAAAATCAATTCTTTAAGAATGCAACATTATGTAATAATAAATTCATAACCCGGAGGTCACGAGTTCAATTCTCGTTCTCGCTACTAGTAAAATAACGAAAAGTCAAGATTTAAAAAATCTTGACTTTTTTTTGCTCAAAAAATACTAAAACAACCCGGAGGTCTTACGAAGTGCTCTTATTCACTCCATAGCATAAAGGGAGGCTAAAATAAGCGAGGAACTAGAAAGCTTTACTACTTCTATTATTCTACTACTGATTTGTGCATGCCATTAAATTACAAAATTTAAGAAAACGATAGGGGTAAATAAAAGGCGTATCAGTTTAATTTTACTTGATCCAACCTTTTGCTGCTGCTCTTTTACTATAGAGAAAAAGAAATACAGCAACTCCAATAACAACCAGAGGGACTACAATTGACAAAATAAATGAAGAATTGTTAATGTCGATAATAAATAACCAATACAACTCAGTTAAGACTAGGGTAATCAATGACACTGCGAAAAATTTGATAGCCCATTTTTTCTTTAATAGAAGCATAAAAACACCTAGTGTTTCAGAAAATAGAGCAATGACAAACGTAATTCCGTACCATAATGGTACCGATTGCAAAACTGCAAATTCTTCAGCTGTGGTATTTTCTTGTAGAAAGTCCATTTGATAAGTCGTTAAGTATAACTCAATAATGTTCCATATAAGAGCAAAAGCACCTATAACCCAAAAGGACGTTGGTCGTTTAGTTTTTATTTTCATAATTATCTCCTTTATATTATATATAATCTAAATATAATGAAATAAAGTTTAATTTTTCTGACTATAGTTTTTTGTGTCCGGCGTAGTCATGTAAAATCCAAAGCTTCATTCTAACAACGAACTCTTAAAAATTTAAGACACGTACAAAACAGCTGCGGTTGTTTAATTTTATTTAGTTAACTTTCATATGGCCCGGAACACCCCGTAAACATTTAAGTATTTGGTTTCCCCCTGGTTCTCCTGCGTGATAATGATACCCTCTAATATCATCGGAGTGCCCACCACATTCATCTAAATATTTTGGTTCTTGGCTATTAGTATCCAGAAACGCATAAATACCAAAACCGTCAATGGCATAACCTATCATTGGCGAATGACTATCAGTTTGCTCCACCTCCTTGGTCGATCCCGTTGCTGCGTGATAATGGTAACCGCCGTGCGGATTTACGTGCCCACCGTGATCATCGATTGGTGCAATTGTATGTGCGGCTAATATAGCGTGCGTTGGTGCTGGTGGATCAAAATTAACACCATTAAACGCCAACCCTATACCGTTTCGCCCCAATCTTTGAGTAGCGTTATTGTATTTGGGAAATACCGGTATTGTGTACGTTGTTATTTGATCTTGATAATATTCGGGCATACACTCTACGCAATAATTATAATATTCTTCATCCACATCAGGTTTTGCTGCTCCCTCACATTCTTCTTGAGTTTTTGTCACTTTTATAGAACCATCTTCTCGAAAAAGCTTCCATTTCTCATCCTTATAGAATTCGGCTAGTTCGGCTATAAAATGACCATCTACATCATAGACTTTTCCATCATTAAACCAAAGTCCTGCTTTTTCTTTTCCATCCTCAATATGTTCTGGACACCACGGTCCCATACTATGTTCCGACGGTTGCGATTTTGTTTTAATAATATAACATAAGGTTGGATCACCATTTAAATCTATAGTTTTTTCGGTGATGTCTTCTAGTAGGTTATCTTGAATAAACAGCTCCTTATTTACAGGAAGTATTTTCATTCCAGTATCATTGGTAGTCGCCTTATGGTTGGAATTACACGAGATAATCAACACGAACAGTATTAGTGCTACAAATGGTTTTAAATACCTGTTTTTTTTCATAATCAAGAGCGTATTTTAAGCGTGAACAATTCAGTTTTAAATAATATTTAATAAAAGTATTTCTTATTATTTCGAGTATCTGCGTCGTTACATTTCTAATTGCAAGGTTTTAACATCTGTTATTAATTGCGCAACCGACGCTCTGTTCAACCCGTTATAAATACCTCTGATATGCTTGTTTTTGTCGATCAGTAAAAAGTTTTCTGTGTGAAGAAAATCATCGCTGTTTTTGGGTTCGCCCAAATCATTTTCAACAAAATAATGCTCCCTACCTAAAACATAAATCTCCTTTTTATCGCCTGTAACAAGATACCATTTGTTATCAAGAACATTATAATTTTTCGCATATTCTTTAAGCACAGCAACAGAATCGGTTGTTGGCATTACCGAGTGAGATAATAATAAAACGTCCGAATCATTTAAAAAGGCTTCTTGTACCTTAAACATATTATCGGTCATTTGCGGACAAATGCCTGGGCAAGATGTGAAGAAAAAATCTGTTATATAGATTTTATCATTAAAGCTACTTTGCGTGATCGTATCTCCCAACTGATTAATGAGATTAAAATCTGGGATTTTATGAAACCCTTTCTCTTCTTTTGTTCCTGGAGTTAACCAATTTGGCGTAAAATCTGCAGAATTATAATAAGGCAAAAAACCGGTCCTGCTTGTTTCAACAGCCTGTATATTTTTCGTTTTAGGCTCCTTCTTACAACTCGTAAAGCTAATAAGTAGCAAAAGCGCTAATAGCTTATATTTTTTTATCTCTAATAATTGTTTCATCTTCTAATTTATAGCACGAATTTGCTCTTAACATACCAAAGACACGTCCGTTTTTAGCTTCGTAATTAATGTATAATTTTCCATTTGCTAACCAAGCCTGTTGTAATCCATACTCCTCCCCATCTACCAATTGTCTTCTTTTTGCCAATTGCCCTGTAGCGTACCATTCTTTTTCAACACCTTGTTTTACCCCAGTATCATAGTTGGATTGTACAGACTGAACACCATTTTCCCACCAACTTTTATAAACAGAATCCAAGCGGTTTTGTTTATAGTAAGATTCAATCCGTAGGACTCCATTATCCGACCATTGCCTCGCGATTCCCTCTCTTTTTCCATTAACAAAACCAAGCTTCTCTGCTAACGTGTCATTCTTATAATACGTAACAGCGTAACCAGAGAAAGTCTCGTTTTTATAATACCAGTTGCCTTCAATTTGATTGAGCTCCAATTCTTTTTTCATCACTTCCATAGCGTTTATAACCAGGATTTTTTCGATTTCTGAAGTCATTTTTGCTTCTGAAGTTTCTGCTAATTGTTCATTACAATTAGTGAGTAAAAAGAACATTAATAGTATTGAAAAAAGTGTTTTCATAATGTTATTTTAATAACCTTGATAAGGGCCGGCAAAAGCTAAATACGAACCAGTATTAGTGTATAGTTCATTGATTATGTGATAATGATATTCTTCTTCACCTAAAGTGTATTGCGTGCTCGTTGTATGGCCGCCCGAAGCATCCAAGTCTGCTGGGTAGGTTCCCAAAGTATTGCATTTTCTTCCATAAAGAAAAACGCCGTCACGTAATATTCCTACTAACTTATCATCATCATCGGTAAAAGCTTTTGGCTCTAAATGATAGTGATACACCCCGGGCCCAATATGCGCTCCAGTCCAATCTAAACTTGCTGCGGCCTGATCTAAAGGACCTCCCCCTTCCTGGTCGTTAAAAATTGATGCGCCACTTACCGCTATACCAATAGTATTAAAATTTGTAGCGACAGTATTCCCCGTTAAATTTGGGGTCGCATCTACAGTTATAGTAGTCGCATTATTATTACTGGACATAATCGATGGGGTTGTATCTACATTTGCTTCTTCTCTATACAACGGATGATTTTCTCCCCAGTAAACTGTTTCGTGATTTGGTAACCCTGTCGTTTCTATAACCACATTAGATCCATCTAAAAAAATTGTGGTCGCTTCGGGATTAAAAGCTGCAAAGGCTGCGTGAAGTTCTGTAACCATATCGTCATCGTCTTGCGATATTGAATCATCACTAGAGCAAGCTAAAAACACGCCCAAGGAGATCGTTAATACACTAAATATTTTAAAGGTAGTTTTCATAGTTATTTATTTTAAGTTATTAAATTTCTGTAATTGTTCTTTTTTAAAACCTAATTCTGAGTACACTAAGTGTATTTCATAGTTTGCATTTTTTCTTAATTTCATAATATATATTTTTTTATAAATACTTAAATCCCTAATTATTAATAGACCAAATTAGTAACGATTTAGATACTAAAATCTTATAATCTGCGAATACTCCGGAATAACATGTCAACGGTACCTTTTATTCAGTGAATTAAAATTATCATCTCACAATTAAAAGCGTATTGTGTTATTAACGGTTAAAATACTTCCTAAATTGAGCTTAATTCCTGCCTTAATCTCACTGCAAGCTTTCTTGTTTTTATACGTAAATTTTTAGCAATATTTAGATGAATATCGGTTTGTAATAATCGGTCGATAATACTATTTTGATAATCTCTGCTTTTAAGTAACGCTATATAGTTAGATGGTGCTCCAAAGGTTTTAATCTGCTTATAGTTTTTTGCGTCTTCAGGAAGCATATCTGCCAGTGAAATATATTTCTCGATAACTGGTTTTAACCTATTCTCTACAATATTCTTGATCTTATTTTCCTGATTATTAAAAATGTTTATTTCTTTAGGGTAGCTCGCAATGGACGCTTTTAAAAGATCGTTTTCTAAAAACTCAAATTTGTTAGTATTGTTAACGGAATTCAATGCATCATCTCTCAAATTTGTATTGCTAAATTTTATTTGTACAATTAAGTCTTTAGCATCTTGCGTTAATTTGTTATCCGGCAAGCCCACAAAGCGCAGCGAACTTTGAAGTGTTAGTATATTATTATCAAAGCTCACAATAGCGCTATCTAACACATTGAGGTTAGTTCGTAGCTCTTCATATAAACTCTCATAAATCTTTACTTCCACTATTTTGTTCTTTCGTATCTCGTTTAAATTATTAATCTTCCACGCTATTAAAATACCAACCACTATTAATAGAATTTCTCCAAGAGCATAAAGTAGATACGTTTTAAACTTTCCCGAGAGGATTAGTTTTCGTCTACTATTCCTAAATACTTTCATATGCGATCGTTTTATTCTCTATTTTAAAGTTCTTCTGTTAAAAAAAAACTCCGTAATTACTTACGAAGCTTTCAATCAAAAAAAACCAATCCAAAACTTTTTTATATACGTCTATTATTAATTAAAATAATTACTTACGGCAGTAGCTCTTTGAGATAGGTGCGCATTTAATTCGTTTATGGCTACCTGAAAATCTGAACTAGAATTTAGAAATGAATATCCCTGAATTTCTGAAGTTGCATAAGGCTCTATTAACGCAGAATACGTTGCATATTGACCTTGCATAGTACCTGTATTAAAAGCACCATCTACCACATCTTGAACATAGGCGTCGTATTTCGCCTTGTAAACTGCATCAGCATATAAATGTGATATTAAAGGCCACTCGGTTGCATTAACATCCGAAAAATCGAGTTCCGGGGACCCTCCCAATTTACCTTCCTGTAGCGCTTCATTATTATCCCAAGGTATCCACGTTAACTTACTGTTTTCCGGATTATTATATAAAAAATAGTTATGAGACATTCGTCCATAGGTGTCCCAATTTTGAACAACCGTATTTGTCGCTAAATATTTTAAAAACACCTCGGTATCGAAAACGGCTTCTAGGTTTGTACGCCACGCGACAGCATCTGTTGTTCTAGAATCATCATGTAGTATATTTAATAGTGCATTTACATCTGTAAAATCTGCTTCATCCTCATTGGTTTTCTTTACATACTCATTTTCTGCATAAGATCCCGCTGCAAAAGTTGCCGCATCTCCATCAGGCTTGTATAAGTTTCCATTATTATTTGTAAACTGCTCGTCTATAACGGTATCGTCAACCTCTTCAACTAAAGTGTATAGCCCAAAATAAATTGGTCCCTCGCCATGGTCCACATAAACCGTATAAAAAGCCGTATGCGATACCGCTAATCCAGCATTCTTGAAGATATCTGCAGTAACTTTTTCGCGCAACATAGATTTGTCGTCATAGTTGTTTTTTAGGCTTAATTTTTTAAAACCATAAAAACGTTGATTATTGATTTGCGGATAATCATCTTCAAATTCATCGAAATCTAGTTTTAAGGAAAGCTTTAAAATTCCTGCTTGCCAGCTCGATTGCAGACTAGAATTACCTTTAAAACGAACTCCCACTCTATACCATTCCTTACCTTTATAAAAAACTTCTGCTGGAACAAAAACAGGGTTTTCGGTAGTGGTATTTTCATCTGGAATACCGCCGCCTGGAGGTCCGCCGCCACCTGGAGGGCCACCTTGTCCTGCTGCTCCAAAAGGCCCATAAAGACTTGTCATATTATCTAACATCGTTTGCCAGCGCGCTTCGGTAATAACTATATCTAATCTTTTCACAGCTGTATCATCAAACACTTCATCGAAATTGGGGTTTGCGTCTTTACTATGTGTTTCTGCAGTCCAATCTGTAGCTTCAAAATTAGAATCGTCTACAACTTCTTCCTCCGTGTTTACAGCTGCTTCATTGTCGTCACTGCACGATGAGAAGGAAAATAGTACCGTATTAAATACTAAAGCCAGAAATAATAATTTGGTGTATTGTCTTTTAAGTTTCATTTCTTTTTATTTTATAATTTTAGCTTTTAATTTTTCCTTTTAGACCCCTTCTTTGCCTTTGGCGCTTTCTCAAATTCCTTTTCTGTGATAAAGCCATCTTCATTAGTATCTACTTTATCAAAACTTTCTTTTAAAGGTCCTTTTACTTCTGTTTTCGTAAGCTTTCCATCTTCGTTTTTATCCATCTCCTTTAGCAATTGAGAAAAGCTAGGCGGTCCTTTTTTATCATTGTTTCTTTCGCCTTGGGCGCTAGAGATTATAGAAAAACCTATACATAAGATTACTGTTGCCACTAATGTTTTTAATGGTACAATCTTACTTTTTCTATTGTCGTTACTACCGTTTGTTTTCTTATCTGAATTCATACTATTCGTTTTAATGTTCTAATTATTAGATTACAAAGTTTGCAAAAAGATATATACCCATTTTAGGTTTTAAGTGAATGAGCAACTCTTTTAAGTGAATGATTAGTTTTGCCCTATGAAAGGCGTTTAAACAAGCCGTAAAAGGAAAGTTTTCAGTACTTAAAAGAAAAAAATGTGTTTAATTTGTGTTATGAAAAGACACATTTTAGTAATTGTTCAAATAATTTTATGGCTAGTAATATGGTTTATAATTGGCTTAAATAATGATAACTTTAATCGCTTTATCGTTAGAAACTGGGCGGCATTTACAATTCAAATAGTATTAATTTTTGCTGTATCTTACTTTTTAGCAGACCGCTGGTTGTTTAAAAAAAAGTATCTTACTTTTATAGCTGTCTCCATTGTTTTAATTCTGGGATTTGCTTTTCTTTCTGCCGAATTTTTAATGCCAAACCATCAAATAGGCCGTGTAATGCCAATAGGCCCAAGACCTCCATCGCCCATTTTAGTGCATATTTTACTTATTTCTGTCGCTTATTTTATTAGCACCCTGCTCATGATGTTTATGGAAAACCAAAGAAAGGAAGCGCTGCTAGAAATGCAAAAAACTGAATTAATAGCCAGTGAATTGAAGTTTCTAAAAATGCAGATTAATCCGCATTTTCTTTTTAATTCACTGAACAATATTTATGCTCTATCCATATCAAATTCTGAAAAAACGCCAGAAAGCATTCACTCTCTTTCTGAAATGCTACGTTATGTAATTTACGATTGCGAAAGACCGAAAGTACCTATCGAGAAAGAAATACAGTATATTGAAAACTTTATCGAATTATTTAAATTGCGAAGCAGTAAATCTTTCAACATAAGCTTCACAAATGATATAACAAACAAATTTGTAGGTGTAGCTCCTATGCTGTTTATAATTTATATTGAAAACGCTTTTAAACACAGTGGATTAGAAAAAAGAGGCGACGCTTTTGTGTCTATAAAATTGCAATCGGAAAACGATATCATCACTTTCTGTGTCGAGAATAGTGTGCCTAAAAAAAGGATTAGTAAGGATGAAAGTAGCGGAATCGGACTTCAAAACGCAAAAAAACGTCTAGAAATAAGCTACCCCGGCAAACATAAATTAACAATAGAAACCGCTCCTAACTTTAAAATTAATTTAAAGCTTTATCCAAATGCATAAACTAAATTGTATAGTAATAGATGATGAAGAATTAGCTAGAGGCTTAATAAAAACCTACATCGAGAAAGTTGATTTTTTAGAATGCATAGCAAGTTTTGAAAACGCATTAGAAGCCTTGCCGTTATTAAAAACGTCTAAAGTAGATTTATTGTTTTTAGACATTCAAATGCCAGATATAAAAGGTACTGATTTTGCAGAACTTATCAATTCGACCTTTACACGAATTATTTTCACTACAGCTTATTCCGAATACGCCCTTAAAGGCTTCGAATTGAATGCTTTAGATTATTTAGTAAAACCCATTACTTT
>JAGPVI010000329.1 GCA_018067115.1 Bizionia sp.
AAAACTGTAGGGTCGATTTTAGATACCCTTAAAACCAAAAATCCGTCATTAAAAAGCACAGCCGTTGTTTTAGGCGACGAGAACTTACTTATCCCTATACTTAATTCTATACCTAAAGCTATAGATGCTTTAAATATAACAATGGGGTTTCCGCTACAATCGATTCCTCTAGCATCACTTTTCGAGTTGTTATTTACAATTCATAAAAAAGGACAACAAACCTACTATTATAAAGATGTTATTAGTGTCTTATCGCATCAGTTTATAAAACCACTCTTCGAAAAAGAAGACGGTAACGACGCGACGGTAATAATCGAGGCCATAAAAACCAATAACCTTGTTTACTTATCGCTTGAAGATTTAAAAAAATATAGTTCTAATGCGCTACTTAGTCTTCTATTTTCAAATTGGCAAAATAATTCACAGCAAGCCATTTCAAGTTGTTTTGCTATCATCTCTAAAATTAAGGAGCACCTTTCAGAAAATAAAAGTGCCAACTTATTATCGCTAGAGTATCTCTTCCGCTTTAACACCTTGTTTAACGAATTATATCGATTAAACGAAAGCTACAATCACATCAAAGATATTTCGGCCTTATATAGTATCTATAACGAATTACTAAGTTCAGAAACTTTAGATTTTAAAGGGGAGCCATTAAAAGGTTTACAAGTAATGGGAATGTTAGAATCTAGAGTGTTAGATTTCGAAACCGTAATTTTAACTTCAGTAAACGAAGGCATTTTACCATCGGGAAAAAGCAATAATTCGTTTATTCCATTCGATGTGAAAATTGAAAACAACCTCCCAACTTATAAAGAGAAGGACGCCGTTTACACATATCACTTTTATAGATTATTACAACGAGCAAAAAACATTTATATCCTTTATAATACAGAACCAGATGCCCTAACTGGTGGGGAAAAAAGTAGATTTATTAATCAATTACAACTAGAGAATATTCATAAAATTAAGCATCATATTGTGGTACCACAAGTTCCGACTTTAGATCTTAGTTTACGGGAAGTTTTAAAGACCGATAGCGCTGTTATAAAACTTAAAGAATTGGCTGCCTATGGCTTCTCCCCTTCTTCTTTAACGAATTATATGCGGAATCCTTTGGACTTTTATTACCAAAAATTATTGGGAATTCAAGATCTTGAAGATGTCGAAGAAACTGTGGCCGCCAATACGTTAGGTACCGTTGTACACGATACTCTAGAAGCACTCTACGAACCGTTTATTAATATACTTTTAACGGTAGACCATATCAAGGAAATGAAATCTAAAACCGAAGAGTTAATTATTCATTTCTTTAAAAAGCAGTACAGGGATGGTGATATGACTAAAGGAAAAAACCTCATCATTTTTGAAATCGCAAAACGCTATGTACACAACTTCCTAAATCTCGAGACTAAAGATTTAAAACAAGGAAACACTATTAAAATTATTGCGTTAGAGCAGAAAAGTGAAATTCCAGTTGATATTCCAGAACTCGGTTTTAAAGTTAAACTTCGCGGTACTGTAGATCGTGTCGATGAATACAACGGAGTCACTAGAATTATAGATTATAAAACGGGAAAAGTAACACCTGGAGAAGTGAGTATTCTCGATTGGGAAGACATTACTACCGATTATAAAAAGTATAGCAAAAGCTTTCAAATCTTGACTTATGCGTATATGATGCACGCTCAAAAGCCATTAAATTTACCTATTGAAGCTGGTATTATTTCATTTAAGAATTTAAGCGCTGGTGTAATGAGTTTTGGAGTTAAAGCATCGCCTTATGCTAAAACTAAAGACTCTTTGATTACTCAAGACACACTCGATAATTTCGAAAAAGAGTTAAAAAAACTGATTATTGAAATTTGCAATCCGAAGATCTCTTTCATAGAAAAGGAAGTGTAATTATGATACATAAAAATGCCGTTTTATATCGTAAAGAACAGAAAGCAATAGTTTACGACACGTTCTATAAACTAACAAACAAAAAAAAACCATTAGTTATTTTCTGTCACGGGTATAAAGGTTTTAAAGATTGGGGCGCTTGGAACTTGTTGGCAGATCAATTTATGTCTGCTGATTTATTTTTTGTAAAATTCAACTTTTCTCACAACGGTGGTACTGTAGAAAACCCACTAGACTTTCCAGATTTAAATGCTTTTGCTGAAAATAACTACACGAAAGAACTAGACGATTTAGAAGCGCTTTTATCATATTTCACGCAAACTGATAATCCATATTTTAAAGAATTAGACGTAACGAATATTACTATAATTGGTCATTCTCGTGGCGGTGGTATTTCCATTATCAAAGCATCAGAAAACACAAAAATCACGAAACTTATAACGTGGGCTAGTGTGTGCGATTTTAGCGTGCGTAGTTCTACCATTGGCGATTTAGAGCAGTGGAAAAAAGACGGCGTTAAATATGTTTTAAATGGAAGAACTAACCAGCAAATGCCTCATAATATTCAGTTTTACACTAATTTTATCAATAATAAAAAGCGATTAGATATTGAAAGGGCTGAAAAAGCTTTAACCATTCCGCATCTTATTATTCACGCAGAAAGCGACACTTCAATTTCATTTAAAGAGGCTGAGCAATTACACAAATGGAATACAAACAGTCGACTTATAACAATACCAAATAGCGATCACGTATTTGGTGCTAAACATCCTTGGAAACTGCAAGTACTTCCTGAAGCTTTGCAAACTGTGGCAACCGAAAGTATAGCATTTATAAAAAAATAATCCTATTCGGACTTAGAGTTACTAGAGGACTCCATATCTATTAAATACGCTAAAGATTTTACCAAACGGTCGTGTTTACTTACAAACGGATTGCTTTTATCCCAAACATAACCGGCTAAAACAGCACAAATCTGTTCTTTATTAGCTTTATTTTCTGGCTGATGAAAAAATAAGGTTTGTAAATTCCCAGTGTACCATTCTTTAACATATGTTGAAAATACCGAAACACCTTCTTTAATATAATCGGAATACTCCGTCTCCCAATCTACAGGTTCATTATTTAATTCTTTTACAATGAGTTTAGAAGCCAGCAAAGCCGATTCTGTAGCGAAAGTAACACCCGAAGAAAAAACAGGATCTAAAAACTCGGCACTATTACCAGTTAACACATACCCTTTACCATACAGCTGTTTTACGGCTTTAGAGTAGTTTTTAATCTCTTTAGGTTCGAAAATAAATGGCACATCTATAAATCTTTCAGCATAATGTTTAGATAGTTTTAGCATCTCACTAACCCGCTCTGAAGCGCTGCCTTTAAAAGACTCTATAAAATCTATAGGCCCTACAAATCCTATACTTGTTACGCCATTAGAAAACGGAATCACCCAAAACCAAGACTGGGTATTAATAATATCGAAAGTAATTAACGTCCCCTCTTTGCCTTCCGGCCTATTACTATCCTTAACATGGGTAAAAATAGAGGCGTGTTTTGGTAAGCTCGATGGTGTGTCTAAATCTAATAACCGTGGTAATACCCGACCATAACCACTAGAATCCATTATATACTTTGCATAAATAGTATAAACGTTTCCAGCTTTATCTTTTACTGTTGTTTTAGAGCTCCCATCAGGGTTAATAAAGACATCAATTACTTCATTTTCAAAAGCGATATCCACGCCTTTTCGGGCTAGCTCATCCGTCAACAACTTATCGAAATCGGCCCTAGGCAATTGCCAAGTCCAATTCCAACCTTCTGTAAACTTCTCTTTAAAATCGAATTCACAAACGGCATCGCCTTTTATAAATCGCGCTCCTGTTTTCACTTCAAAATCAGCTTTTTTTATAGCATCTAACAGGCCAACTTCATCAAAATGATCCATACAGCGCGGAATTAAACTTTCACCAATAACAAACCTGGGAAACTTACTTTTTTCAACAACTTTTATAGATACGCCTTGATTAAATAGGTGCGCGGCAGCAACACTCCCCGAAGGTCCCGCCCCAATTATTAAAACATCGACATTAACATCGTCCATTGGTATTTAGTATAGAATAATTAATTATCATAAATTTACATCCAAAAATAACTACTTTGCGATTGGTTATTACATTATAATTAAAATTCTTAACAAAATAAATGCTCACACTAAAGGGAAACTTAACTATTGAAGACTTTAAAACCGTCATTTTTGATTGTGAAAAAATTCAAATCGACGATTCGGTTTACAATACCGTAGAAGAAAGCTTCAATTTTCTTAAAGAATTTTCAGAAAACAAAGTGATTTATGGCGTTAATACCGGTTTCGGACCAATGGCTCAGTATAAAATTGCCGATTCCGACCGCATAGAACTTCAGTATAATTTAATTAGAAGTCACGCTTCAGGTACTGGAAATACTATTCCGGAGGCGTACGTAAAAGCAAGTATGCTCGCGCGATTAAACACCTTGTCTTTAGGCTATTCTGGCGTTCATAAATCGGCTATTGCACTAATGACTAGTTTAATAAACAAAGATATCACACCCCTTATTTTCGAGCACGGTGGCGTTGGTGCTAGTGGCGATTTAGTTCAATTAGCGCATTTGGCTTTGGTTTTAATTGGTGAAGGCGAAGTGTTTTACAACGGTAAACGTCAAGATACACCGACGGTTTTTAAAACTGAAGGCTTAAAACCTATGCAAATAGAATTACGAGAAGGTTTAGCTTTAATGAATGGCACCTCGGTAATGACGGGCATAGGAATGGTAAATACCATCAACACCAAAACACTTTTAAATTGGATGGTGAGCGCCTCTTCGGCAATTAATGAAATTGTTGAAGCTTACGACGATCATTTATCTCAAGAATTAAACCAGTCTAAAAGACATAAAGGACAACGCGATATTGCAGAATTGATGCGTTTACATTTATCCGATAGCAAATTAACGCGTAAAAGAGAACATCATTTATATAAAGAGCACCACACCGAAGATGACGTATTTACCGATAAGGTTCAAGAATATTATTCACTGCGCTGTGTGCCGCAAATTTTAGGTCCTGTTTTAGATACATTAAACGCTGTAGAATCTATATTAACAGACGAGGTAAACTCCGCTAACGACAACCCTATTACAGACGTAAAAAACAAAAGCGTGTACCACGGTGGGAATTTTCACGGCGATTACGTTGCTTTAGAAATGGATAAACTTAAAATTGTGGTGACAAAAATGAGTATGCTCGCAGAACGACAACTCAACTATCTTTTAAATCCGAAATTAAACAACAAACTCCCAGCTTTTGTAAACCTTGGTAAATTAGGTTTAAATTTCGGAATGCAGGGTGTGCAATTTACAGCAACCTCAACAACCGCAGAAAATCAAATGCTTTCTAACCCTATGTACGTACATAGTATCCCTAACAATAATGATAATCAAGACATTGTGAGTATGGGAACAAATGCAGCATTAACCACAAAAAAGGTTATAGAAAATGCTTTCGAAGTGGTTGCTATAGAGTTAATAACCATTGTGCAAGCCATAGAATATTTAAATATTCAGGATAACGTATCTTCAAAAACAAAATCAGTCTATAACGATATTCGCCAAATAGTACCCGTATTTACAAAAGACCCTGTTATGTACCCCTATGTAAATGCTGTGAAAGAATTTATAATGAAACCCTAAGATTCCTTTAATAAAATGAAATACGCTTTAGTAACAGGTGGATCCCGAGGTATAGGTAAAGCTATTTGCTTGCAGTTAGCAAAAGACACAGAATACCATATTTTAATAAATTACAACACTAATAAAGAGGCCGCTTTAGAGACCTTAAATGCTATTGAAGAATTAGGGGGACAAGCGAGTCTTTTACCATTTGATGTTTCGAACTATGACGCTGTAAAACTGGCTTTAGACCATTGGAAAACGACTAACGAAAATGCAGTTATAGAGGTGTTGGTTAATAACGCAGGACTTACAAAGGATAATTTATTTTTGTGGCTATCACCAAACGATTGGTCGCAAGTAATAAACACATCGGTTAATGGGTTCTATAATGTAACACACAATCTTATTAAAGAGATGCTTCTTAATAAATTTGGGCGTATTATTAATATGGTGTCGGTTTCAGGACTTAAAGGCACTCCAGGGCAAACTAATTATTCGGCAGCAAAAGGAGCTATTATTGCTGCTACAAAAGCATTAGCACAAGAGGTAGCCAAGAAGAAAATAACAGTAAATGCAGTAGCTCCGGGGTTTATTAAAACAGATATGACCAGTAATTTAGACGAAAAAGAACTCAGAAAAAACATCCCTGCAAATCGCTTTGGCGATCCCGAAGAAGTGGCGCATTTGGTTTCCTTTCTGGCATCTAAAAAAGCATCTTATATTACCGGCGAAACTATTAGCATTAACGGCGGTATTTACTAATATCGTTTTAATTATTAGAGAATGGCAACAGAATGGGATGGTAAATCTAGAGGAACCGTTTTTGGTTTTAAAGTATTTATCTTTTTTATAAAAAAATTTGGTATTAATGCCGCCTACGCATTAATGCATTTGCCGGTGCCCTATTTCTGCCTATTTTCCAGAAAGAATGTCCGTGGATTATATTATTATTTCAATAAAAGATTAAAGTATTCGTGGCTTAAAAGCTCAGTTAGCATTTACAAAACTTATTTTGTTTTCGGGCAAACATTAATAGATAAAGTAGCTATTTCAGCAGGGTTACGAAAAAATTATACGTACGAGTTTGATGGGGAACAGTGTATTGAAGAAGTATTAGCTCAAAAAAAAGGAGGAATTCTTATTAGTGCGCATATTGGAAATTTCGAATTAGCACAGTTTTTTTTCAGAGAACGCTTAGCAGATCAATCTATAAGTATTGTCATCACCGACCAAGATCATAAAGACATAAAAGAGTATCTCGATCAGTTTTTGAAAAAGAGCGCGATGAATTTCATTATTGTAAAAGACGATATGTCTCATATTTTCGAAATTAATGCCGCTTTAGCGCAAAACAGAATTATTTGTATTTCTGGCGATCGCTATATGCATAACAATAAATATATGGAAGAGGAATTGCTTGGTAAAATAGCAAAATTCCCAATGGGCCCTTTTCATTTAGGAAGTCGTTTAAAAGTTCCCGTGTTATTTGTTTACGTATTACGCGAACCAAAAAAACACTATCACTTGTATGCTAGACGTGTTGATGTTAAAGCACGAGATGCTCAAGATTTACTTAAAAAATATACGACTAACATAGAAGAGGTGATTAAGAAATACCCATTACAATGGTTTAATTTTTACGATTTCTGGGATGATGTTAAATAATATAAAAGACAACAGTTTTACACTACCAATATCGAATATTGAAGTCATTAAACAACTTATTCCGCATCGTGAACCTATGATTATGGTGGATGGATTACTTAATTTCGAGAATCTAATAGCACGGGGAACCTTAACTATTTCTGAAGATAATATTTTTGTTGAAGATAATCAGTTATCTGAAACAGGACTAATAGAACATATGGCGCAAACGGCTGCATTGCACACGGGCTATAAATTTAAGGCTAAAAATAAAAAAATAAAAGAAGGAATGATTGCAGTCATTAAATCGGCTACAATTTTAAAGGTTCCACAAGTACAGGAAACTATTATAAGCGAGGTTTGTATAACTTATGAAACCGAAATGCTAACTATGGTAACTATAACCACTACTTTACATGATGAAATTATAGCCACGGCAACAATGCATACCGTATTAAAAGACTAATCACCACTATGAAGCCCAAGCAGAACACTTCTCATTTAACTCATAAACACACTATTCGCGTACGTTTCAGCGAGGTCGATTCGTTACAAATTGTTTGGCACGGCCATTATATAAAATATTTTGAAGAAGGTAGAGAAGCTTTTGGTCGTACTTTTGGGTTGTCTTATTTAGACGTTAAAAAAGAAGGTTATGCCACACCAATAGTAAACACAAATACGTCTCACAAACTTCCTTTGCGTTATGGAGATATAGCAAACATTGAAACAACATATATTAATACAGCTGCTGCAAAACTTCAGTTTTCTTATTGTATAAAAAACGAAGTGGGCAACATAATTTGCACAGGCGAAACCACCCAAGTATTTACCAATTTAGAAAATGGAGAGATGGCGCTATACTTACCAGAATTTTATAAAGATTGGAAAACTAAACACGCTCTTTTAGATGTCTAAAGTATACCTTTCCCATCATAACATTGTATCGGCTTTGGGTTTTACGGCCGAAGAAGTTATCCGTAATATAAAAAACGAAGTTTCTGGCGTATCATTAATAGATAATCCGGCATATTTTAATACCCCGTTTTATGGATCTGTTATTCCTCAGGAGGATTTAGAAACTAATTTTAAACCTTTAGAGACCACCACGAAATATACGAAGCTTGAAAAAATGATGTTGCTTTCACTACATCAAACACTTAAAGCCTCAAACGTTGTTTTAAATAAAAAAGTGGGATTAATTATTTCTTCAACAAAAGGAAATATCGACGTACTAAGCAATCCTTCATTTCCCGAAAACCGTGCCTATTTAAGCACACTGGGATCAATAATAAAAGAGTATTTCGGCTTTAAAAATGAGGCTATTGTTTTATCTAATGCTTGCGTGTCTGGTCTTTTAGCCACCGCTATTGCTAAACGCTACATTAAAGAAGGTGTTTACGACCATGTTTTTATTGTAAGTGGAGATACGGTAAACCCGTTTGTTTTATCGGGATTCAATTCCTTTCAAGCTATGAGTACCGCAGCTTGTAAACCTTACGATAAAGACAGAACAGGTGTAAATTTAGGGGAAGCTGCCGCTAGCGTTTTAGTGACCTTACAATACGACAGCTTGAGCACCGAAGCAGTAGAGATAATAGGGGATGGCTCACGCAATGACGCCAACCATATTTCGGGGCCCTCACGTACCGGCGAAGGTTTATTTAGAAGTATAAACGCCGCCATTACAGAAGCTAATATAGCGATTCAAGATATCGATTTTATTTCCGCCCATGGTACGGCCACTCTTTTTAATGACGAAATGGAAGCTATTGCTTTTAACCGATTAGGCTTAAGTAAAACACCAATTCATAGTTTAAAAGGTTATTTTGGACATACTTTAGGTGCTTCGGGATTAATAGAAACGTTGGTTGGAATGCACAGTTTACATCAAAATACACTATTTAAATCTTTGGGATACCAGACGTTAGGCGTTTCAAAACCCATAAATATTATAGAAAAAACCAAACCTAACTCCAATACTACCTTTTTAAAAACAGCATCTGGTTTTGGAGGCTCCAATACCGCTGTATTATTCAAAAAAGTTCAATCAAAAAAAGACCAAAAAGATGTCAAAAAAAACTACTAGCGCTATAACAGCTTTAGAGGAAGCTCATAAAATAGCTTTTGCACCCTTCGTATTTCAATCTTCAGTGTCATTAAAAAAGCTAGGTGTTTTAACGCTTATTTTCGACTATCGTAAAAAAGGAGGTCTTACAATCGAAGAACTTTCTAAGCAATTATCTATTAGCACCTATGGTCTTGGTGTTCTATTGGAAATTGCCGAAAGTGCAAACATTGTAGAAAAAACAAAAGAAAAATACAGTCTTACCAAAACAGGATATTTCCTAAATTTTGATAAAACAGTCGCCGTTAATCTCAATTTTACAAATGATGTATGTTATGAAGGTTTATATCATTTAAATGATGCCGTAAAAAACGGAAAGCCAGAAGGATTAAAAGTTTTTGGGGATTGGGATACCATCTACGAGGGGCTTTCGGAATTAGAACCCGAAACACAAAAATCGTGGTTTGAATTCGATCACCATTATTCTGACGGTATTTTTGAAGAAGCTTTAGACTATGTCTTTAGAAGCAAGCCAAAAACCATTTTCGATATTGGTTGCAATACAGGTAAATTTACGTTGCAATGTCTTCGCGCCAATTCTTCGGTGGCACTAAAATTATTCGACTTACCAGGGCAATTAAATAAAGCCCTACTTGCTGTTGAAGCTGCAGGATTTAAAGATCGGGTTTCGGGACAACCTATTAATTGGCTTCTCCCTAACCCAGAAATTAACGGTGCTCCAGATGTTATTTGGATGAGTCAATTTCTAGATTGCTTTTCAGAATCTGAGATCGTTACTATTTTATCGACTTGTGTAAAAACAATGACTGCCGATACCGAACTTATAATTGTTGAAACATTTACCGACAGGCAGAAATTTGAAAAAGCTAAATTTGCTTTAGAAGCCACATCGCTTTACTTTACAGCTTTGGCAAATGGCACTAGTAAAATGTATCCTGCCAATGTGTTTAAAAAATTAATTGAGAAAGCAGGCTTAACACTAACAGAAGACCATCCTCTAGGCGATTACCACACGCTATTAGTTTGTAAAAAAAGCGAATAATCTGTGATTAATAATAACTACATAGAATCCTATTGCTCCATAAAAAATAATGCGGTCTCTTTAAATGGTACGCCTATTTTTTCGGAGGAATCAACTGAGTTTTCTCAGTTTATAAAACAGGCCTCAAAACATTTAAACACAAACTATCCTAAGTTTTTTAAAATGGATAATTTAAGTAAGT
>JAGPVI010000335.1 GCA_018067115.1 Bizionia sp.
ATATATTGCTATTAAGTACGATAAGCCTGGAAATGTCTATCTAGGTACAGTACATCGCTTAGACCGACCAACAACGGGCTTGGTGATTTTCTCGAAAACATCGAAAGCATTACCAAGATTAAATAAGTTATTCGTCTCTAAAGACATTTCTAAAACATATTGGGCTTTAGTAAAAAACAAACCCGAAAAAGAGACCGACACTTTAATTCATTACCTTAAAAAGAATCCTAAAAACAATAAGTCGACAGCGCATATTAAAGAAGTTCCTGAAAGTAAAAAAGCCATTTTACAATACAAAACTTTAAAAGCTTTAGATAATTATTATTTATTAGAAGTGAATCTGGAAACCGGACGCCACCATCAAATTCGCGCGCAATTATCGAGTATTGGCTCTCCGATAAAAGGGGATTTAAAATACGGGTTTGATCGCAGCAATAGAGATGCGAGTATAAGTTTACACGCTAGAGCTATTGCTTTTAAGCATCCGGTGTCTAATGTCGATTTAAATATTGAAGCGCCTTTACCAAACGACCCAATTTGGAACGCTTGTTTATAGCTCCCTACTTTTTTAAACTCTGTTTTATTGGTGATTTCTATTGCTTATTTTAAGGTACAAGAAAAAGGCTATAGTTGTTAGTAAGTGCATTTTATTATAAACTGCGTATCATTTGTAGTGCTTTAAGAGACACGAAAAAAGTGTGTCGCGAAATTAAGTTGTCTTTTTAATCTGTTTTTAATCAAAATCCTTTAAAACATATTAAACTTTAAATGATTACCTTTTCCACTCTTAACCCACTTATAAAAAACGTTTATGGTTTCAAGCAATGTACAGTCACAAAAAAGCTATTTTCTAACGGGTAAAACCAAATCTATCTCCTTTAGAAAGGAGACTTTGAAAGCTTTAAAAACGGAATTAACTCAACGTGAAAACGACATCGTTGCTGCTTTAAAAAAAGATTTCAATAAGCCAGCATTTGAAAGTGTGTTATCGGAAACTGCTGTTGTACTATCAGAAATCGATATGACCTTGAAAAAGCTAAGCGGTTGGGCAAAACCAAAACGCGTATTCCCATCGTTATTAAATTTCCCCTCTACCGATAAAATTTATTCTGAACCTTACGGAACTGTGTTAATCATTGCCCCTTGGAATTACCCCTATCAATTGGCTATGGCGCCACTAATTGCAGCTATAGCTGCGGGAAATACTGTAGTATTAAAACCTAGCGAACTCACACCAAACACCTCAGAATTACTTAATGAGATCGTCTCTAAAATTTTTAAACCGGAACACGTAGTCGTAATAGAAGGCGGTGTAGCCGTGGCGGAAGAATTATTAGCACAGCGATGGGATTATATATTTTTTACTGGTAGTGTACACGTAGGGAAAATTGTAGCTAAAGCTGCAGCAAATCATTTAACGCCAACCACCTTAGAATTAGGCGGTAAAAACCCGTGTATTATAGACGAAACTGCTCCTATTGCATTAACAGCAAAACGAATTGTTTGGGGTAAGTTTTTAAACGCTGGACAAACATGTATTGCTCCCGATTATATTTTAATCCACCACTCCATAAAAGAAGCATTTTACACCGCACTAAAAACCGAAATACAAAAAGCTTATTCTAAAAACCCGAAAGACTCTAACGATTATGCACGCATTATAAATGCTAAAAACTTTGAGCGCTTAAATGCAATGCTAACGAATGAAAACTGCGTAATTGGCGGAATAACCTCTGGCGAAACGTTATACATTTCTCCAACGATTATCGACGAACCGTCTTTGGATAGCGAAGTAATGAAAGATGAAATCTTCGGACCTATACTTCCTGTTATTTCATATACATCTCCTTCCGAATTGGATGCCATTATTTTAAAATACGACAAACCGCTATCGCTTTATGTGTTTACAAAAAACACTGCTTTTTATAAGGAAATTATTGCTAAATACAGTTTTGGTGGCGGGGTTATTAACGATACGATTATTCATTTTATAAACCACAGATTACCTTTTGGAGGTGTAGGAAATAGCGGTATTGGAGCCTATCACGGAAAATTATCTTTCGATACTTTTTCGCATCAAAAAGCGATTGTTAAAAAAGCAAATTGGCTAGATTTACCATTGCGTTATGCTCCTTATAATAACAAGCTTAGTTTTATAAAACGAGTGCTAAAATGGCTGTAGTCTTTAAGAATTGCTGCGATTGCCGTCGCGGAGACAAAACTTGAAATCTTTTGAATTTTTTAAAAACAACGTTTATTTTCTATTAATTTGTATAAAAGCATCTTGGTACGGATACTTTAAGTCTAATTGCATTCCGTGACCTTCAGAAGACGTTAATTGAAATTCTGCATTTATCATTTCAGCTCTGTTTTTCATATTAATTAATCCTGATCCTTTTTCTGCCGAAGCCATATCGAAACCTTTTCCATTATCTTCTGCTGAAATTAACAGCGCTTCTTCAGTATAATTTAAAATCACTTTAAAGGTTGATGCCTGGGCATATTTTATAGTATTCGAAATACATTCCTGAAGAATTCTAAACAAGATAATGCTCTGTTTCCCCTCTATAAAAAGCAATGGATCGCCCACGATTTCTATAGTAGCGTCTACTAATTTTAGCTTATTAAGTCGGTTAATTTCGCCCGTAATAGACTCTTGAAATCCACGATTAGAAATGTAATCGCTATTTAAGGTTTTAGATAAGGCACGTAATTCGCTTAAACTATCTTTTACCGCATTTTTGGTGTCGGAAAACGACTCTTTAAGCTCTGCAGGTACTTGCATCGCCAAAATACTCATATTCATATTGGCAACCGATAAAATTTGTCCGACATTATCGTGTAATTCTTGTCCTATATTTTTTAGCGTCTGCTCTTGAATTTCAATTTGGGTAATAGAAATTTCCTCTTGAAACACTTGCTCACGTTCTATTTTATCTAAAAGCAGTTTGTTTTTTCGCTTTTGAAACACTATAAAAAATATAATAATAAGTGCACAAACCACGAGTAAAACACCCGTCATATAAATTAATAAATACCGTTCAGCAGAGGTGCTGACTAATCGTTCTGTGGTTTGCACCATAATAAAGCAAAGCTGAAGGTTAAATACATAAGTATATTAGAAAGTAATAATATTTGCCATTTTAAAATAATGAAATTCCAATCGGCATTAGAGAAATATAAATCGTAAAATGACAATGGCGTTACAATAATCCACCATAAAAATATAGCGATGGTAACATAAAAATACAAATCTTTATGCATTCTTAATAGCGCATCACTTTTTAATAATTCGTATAAATAAAATGCACAGCACAAAATTATAATTAATGCCCCAAGAATCTGCAATAATGGAAACGTTTGCCGGAATAATTCTTGATGTTTAACACCTATAAAAATGAGGGCGAAACATAAATACAGGACGGTTGCACTCTTTAAAATAATTTTAAATCTAGGTGTGTCAATTATTTTTTGATATAACACCGAAAATAATGCAATAACACCCACATCGAAAGTTATAGTAAACCACCAATAATTTTTTCTAAAAACTGAATTATAAAGGGGTTTTAAAAATTCAACCTTAGTATAAATTAAATAATAGCTCCCTAATAAATCTATTAAAAACAAATAGACAACTATTAGGATAAAAAAATATCCAGGGGTTCCTTTAAATTTTTTATATGAAATAATCCCTGCTATAACAGCAATTAATACAACACTCTTATTTAATAGACTATAATTTTGTTTAAAAAACTCTTCCACGTCACTCTAGTTTGGATAGTCTTGCCCTGGAGGCATTCCATCTTCTCCTCTATCTAAAACTTTCGCGGTTGGAATATCTTTATTTGCACCGCGATCATCTTCGGTAGGTACCACAAAGATTGTTGTATAACCTGTTTCGTCAGTTTCTGTGGTTTGAACTCCTAAATATAAACGAAACCCATTTGTATTTGTGTTTTCCGATTTCGAGAGCGCTATAAAGTTTTCCATATCTGACAAAGAATACCAAGACGAGCGATTGTCTGTTTTTCCAGCAGCGGTGTCGTTTGCTACTTTTCTAAATGTTGTCCAGTTTTCGTCAAGATCTCTTGCTTGCGCTGGCGTAATTACTCCCGAAGGAACAATTGGCGCTCCGGGACCTTGGGAGTTTAATGAGTTTTTTAAAAATAGGTAAGTGATTCCACCCCCTATAATAATACCGAGTACTAAAATTCCTAATGTCATAATAATTAATTAATAGCGTTTAATTGTTAATACGTTTGATACCAAAAATAGAAAAGTTTTTTTTAACAGCTCTAGTTTAATATGCTTTTATCCTAACCAGCCTTCGCGGTCTAAACTCCTGTATTGAATGGCCTCACTTATATGCGAACCATTAATTACATCTGCCCCTTCTAAATCTGCAATAGTTCGTGATACTTTTAAAATACGATCGTAGGCACGAGCAGATAGATTTAAACGTTCCATAGCTGTTTTTAATAAGCCTTTAGACGGTTCGTCTAGTTCGCAATA
>JAGPVI010000339.1 GCA_018067115.1 Bizionia sp.
TGATATTAAAATTAGATATATAAGCGATAAATACCACAAAGACAGAACACTAACGAGTTCTGAAAAGAAAGCAATTATAAATATTTTGAATGTCTATTCAAAAATTGGAGGAGAAATATATTAAAATAAAATATTATGAAATTAATTAGCAAGTTGTTATTATTAATAGTTTTTACATCTATTTTAAGTTGTAATAACCAGTTGGATAAATCTGTAATTGAACCTATGGAAATTGAAAACCTAAAAACGATAATTGAAAAAGACACTTTATTTGAATACACATACAAAGCAGTACAAAAAATAAGAGAAGATGTATTAACTGATGACGTTCAAAAAGCAAAATGGTCTGATATAACATACGAAAGAGTGCATAATATGTTCAAGTTCTACTCTGATAGTTTGACTCAAAGTAAATACACAAAAGAAATTAGAAAGAAATGGCAAAATAAATATGATGGGTACGACAAAAAAGTGGACTCAATTGCCAATTATTGGCAGAAATACCTAGTAGATAATTCACTTAACAACTATGTAAATATAGAATTATTTGATGTGCAAACAACAGAAGATGGTAGTGTTAAAGTTGGATTTAAAATATCACCTCTTAAAAATGGATTAGAGGACTTAATGTTTGAATATATTTTTATTGACAAAAAAGAAACTGAAGAGATATCAAAATGGGATAGATTATCCATTTTAAATGATAATACAAATAAGTTCTATTTATTTGAGGAAATTCCAGAGTCAAAAATTCATTGGGAAACAAATATTAAAAATGAAGAAGGTTTAAAAAATAAAATTCTTGAAGAAATTTTAGATAAATATGTTTTCAAATTTAAAATTAGTAGTCTAAAGCAAAATGGAAAACGAGTTTCTGATTATGATATAAAAATCCCAAATAAAGTTGAATATTATTTAGAAGCGCTGAATGAAAAAAGCGTTTTGCAAGAATATTATAAAGCTGATATAATAAAGGAATTTTTAAACAATGACTATATTCGATATGAAGAATATATCCGACCTTTTATTGATAGTATTGCAAAGTCAAAAGACCCGAAAGTTTTAGAGTTTTTTGAGTTAAAAAAAGATGAATAAAAAACAAAGGCTAACAACGTATATAACTCATAGCTAGTCAGTTGCTTAAACGAAGTTAAGGTATATTTGCTAGTCCGCCAAATTTTTTAATTTGGCTTATTGAGAAAAGATAATAAGAAAAATTAAAAAATTCGGCTCGTGCTTAATCCGAAAATAATTTTATATTTTGCACGCTACGAGCCATATACAAGACCGTTGTGTGCAAGCTGAAAAAAGCCCGTTATACGATTTAAAAACTGATTTGAAATGGAAGATTCCAAGTCGAAAATAATTAGAGAAATAGCCCAGAATCTGAATTGCGGATTAGACTCCTATTTCAATTCTAAAACCGATGAAATTATAAGTATTCCGAATTTCTCACAGATTGCGGACGAAGAAGAATTTCAAGAAGCTTTTAAAGCTGATTTACAAAAAGTATCTAAAAACAAATCTGATTATATAAAAATTGAGGTTTTAGAAAGTTTTGAGTCGTTTAAAATTATGGAACGATTTGTTAACCAAATGCCCGAAAATCAATTGAAATCGGATTTAGAGATAGTTTTACAAAATAAAAAACCATTTCAAAACTTCAAGTATTCAATCGAAAACTCTGATTTCAGAGAACTATGGTTTGAATTCAAACAAAATGAACTTGAAAAAATTGTTACGGCTGAATTAGACCGATAAAAAAGCCAGCACACAACACTGTGTATAAAAAATGCTTATTTTAGTGCTTAACCAAAGGAAAGTGCGTGTTTGCTTTCTTCCGATTTTCGTTCCGAAAATCCTCTGACACAAACCCGCACTTTTCATACACGAAACCGTTGCCCACAATATGAGAAAACCTTATTTAATCTTAATAATACTAGTTTTTATTTCTTGCCAAGAGAAAGATTGGAAAACGAATCTCTTAAATGAAATTGCGGAATATGAAACTTCTGAAAAGGTTGATAAGAAATATTCAATAAAACATATTTCTGGAAATAATATTCTGATTGAATTATTCAAAACTCACTCGAACGAATTAACAAAACTTACAGCTGAATATGAAAGACCTGAATTAGGAAATTGGGAAAAGATATTTTATTTAAAAAATGGTAAAATACTTTACTCTAAGAATTTCGGAATTGCGCCTGTTCAAAATTTAGAAAATGATACAATTAATCGACCTAAATACTTTCTTGTGGAAAGAAAAGTTTGGTTCGAAAATGATAGTCTTGGAAAAGAGGAAATAAAAGAACTCGAAATGTCTGAATTAAAAAGCATTGAATCAAAAAAAGCGGAATTACTAAAAATGGAATTTATAACATCTGATTTAAATATTAATGATTATAAGTTATTTGAAAGTGATTTTAAAGCATTGAGTGAATAAATACTGTGGGCAACAACGTGTATAATCAATTGCTTGATTATCGCCTACTTGGAAATTCCTTCGGAATTTCCTCTGGTTCGTTTTTGTTTACTAACTTAGTCACAGCCAACGCAACTAACCATACACGAACACGTTGTGTGTAATTCAAAAAAAAATGAGCGGAAACATAGTTAAAAGACAACATTATGTTTGGAGAAAATATCTTCGAGAATGGAGTGTAAAAGAGATAATAAATAGCTTAATAATAAGCACTGACAAATTAGTCGTAACTAATTTAATGAACGTAGCGCAAAAAAGATATTTTTATAAGTTTAACTCTCTCTCGGATGGCGATTTTAAATTTTTAGAAAGTATGTGTGACTCTTCTGCTGAACCAGTGAAAAGTTTACAAAATGATTTATTAGTAGCTCTGAAAATGTTTTCAGCTCTTAAAGAACTTCAATCTGAAGCCAAACTTGATACACCTATCACTTTAGATGATTTAGAAAAAAATGGATTTGAGATTCTTCATACACATATCGAAAACGAAGGAACAAAATTGCTGAATTGCAGAACACTAAATGATATAGAATTGCTTTTTGAAGATTTGGAATCTAAATACCAAGCTTTAATGTTTATCTCATTTCAGTATTTTAGAACCAAAAATATGAGAGATGAAATTTTGAGTCAATTTAAAGACGAAGAAACAGAATTGAATTTTGAAGATATGTTTAGCTTTATTTCAATAATAATGGCTACCAAAATTGCACAGAATATATCATTTGATAAGAAAATCAATATAT
>JAGPVI010000347.1 GCA_018067115.1 Bizionia sp.
AAATAAGACCTGGTCTACCTCCAAATATCGCTGAAATTAATCCAACTACAAACGCACCAAACAGCGCTACAATAGGACTAATTTGCGCCACAAAAGCAAAGGCTACCACTTCTGGAATCATCGCTAACGATACGGTAATCCCCGCAAGCACATCGTCTTTTGCGTTCGGTATAATTTTTCTTATAAAATCTGTCATTTTTAACTTTTTTTGAGGGTGCAAAAGTACGGTTAATTCACATATACACAAATGCTATTTCCTATATTTGTTTTTATAAAATGGATTTGGGCGTGCCCTAAAGGTCGCGCTCTCGCAAGTCGCTTCCCGATAAAAAAATCGGGAGAGCTTCGACAATTGCTCCATCCCTCACGCAAAAAAAGAAGAAAATTAAGACATTATGAAATATATTATATTCTGTTTACTACTCGTTATTTATGGGTGTCAGTCTTCCGTCGAGGAAACCTCAAAGTCTCTAGATATATCAACACCATTTGAAACCTCCAACGGAAACGAAACAGGAACCTATTACGAGGTTATTCAATTTTATCGCAATCTCGCAGCCACTTACCCAAGTATAGCTTTAGATTCCATTGGCACTACAGATTCGGGAAAGCCACTTCATTTTATAACCTACAGCTCGCAAGCCAACTTTAATTATGAGCAATTAGCAAAAAATAAAGCGATCGTCCTTATTAATAATGGTATCCATCCCGGAGAAAGTGATGGTATAGATGCCACAATGTTACTGTTTCGCGATTTGGCACAAGGCAAACGCGATTCGTTAAAAAACACAATTTTGGTAACCATTCCTATCTATAATGTGGGCGGTAGTTTAAACCGAAATACAGCAACAAGAACCAACCAAAACGGACCAGTAGAATATGGTTTTCGTGGCAATGCACGCAATTACGACTTAAACCGAGATTTTATAAAAAGCGACACCGAAAATGCCAAAGCCTTTGCGGCCTTATTTCACAAAGTAAAACCTGATGTATTTGTAGACAATCACGTTAGTAATGGGGCCGATTACCAATACACACTAACCCACTTGTTTACACAACACAATAAACTAGGAGGAGAATTAGGTGCGTATCTTCACGAGAAAATGATGCCAGATCTAGAAAAAAATCTAGCGAATAAAAACTGGGATATTACACCGTACGTTAATGTTTTTAATAACGTTCCTGATAATGGCTTCACACAGTTTCTAGATGCGCCAAGATATTCTACGGGATATTCTACGTTGTTTAATGCCTTAGGATTAATGGTGGAAACGCATATGCTAAAACCATACAAACAGCGAGTAGAAGGCACTTACGAGTTAATGACATCGTTAATAGACATTACAGAAACCGACTACTCACTTATAAAAGACTTACGCCAAAACAACATAAAACAATTTAAACGCGATACAACCTACCAATTGGATTGGGTGGTCGACACGAGTAAACATTCTGTGTTACAATTTAAAGGCTACGAAGGAGAAATGATGGTGAGTGAAGTTACCAACTTACAGCGTTTAAAATATAATCGCGATAAACCGTTTACTAAACCAGTTACTTATAATAACTATTTTAAAGCAAAGACTAAAGTAACGATCCCTGAATATTATGTTATTCCGCAAGGCTGGCATACGGTTTTATCATTATTAAAACTTAATACTATAGAAATGCTGCCTTTAACCACCGATTCTATTATTAGAGTGGAACGTTATAAACTAGCAGATTTTAAAACGAGAAGTCAGCCGTACGAAGGCCACTATTCTCATTACAACACCACTGTAGACATAGATACGTTGGAAGTAAGCTTTCGCGCAGGTGATGTTTTAGTTCCTACAAACCAAGATGGTATACGTTATCTTTTGGAAACCTTAGAACCCTCGGCAATTGATTCTTTTTTTAATTGGAATTTCTTCGATACTATTTTACAACAAAAAGAAGGGTTTTCTCCTTATGTATGGGAAGACAAAGCGTTAGAAATTTTAGAGAATAATCCAGAATTAAAAACAGAATTTGAGAACCTCAAAAAAGAAAATACGGTGTTCCGCGAAAATTGGTACTCTCAACTCGATTGGTTGCATAAGCGCAGTGAGAATTACGAAAAAGCACACTTGCACTACCCTATTTACCGTATTACAGAATAAGAGTAGTAAAAAACCATGCGTCTATATAGAACTAGAGGTGCGCCTTTGCAGTTTATTGTTTAAGTTTTGGAGGACTTGTTTTCGCTTAATGAGCTCCACCAGTTCACCTTCAAAAGTTTTACTATTTCTAAGGTTTGGAAACGATAGCTTTCGTTTTGCAAAAGAATTTGAAATAGAAAGAGGTATATAGTTAAAAGAGAGAATACATTTTTGAAGAAAATCTGTTTTAACGACTTTTAACCCTAATTTACAGGCTGTTCTTTGATTGATAATGTACGATGTTCCTTGTATTTTAACTGCTGTATTTTCTTTCTTTTCGAAGTCATTTATTAAATTTAAAAGACCTTCTATATACTGCTGAAGGATAAAATTAGTCCGCTGTGATCCGTTTAATGTTTTGTCTAATACAAACACATAATCGAATAATGAACCCCCATGAATTTTCACTACCCCTTTTCTTTCTTTTTCAGCAACAAAAAGGGAGGAATAATATATTAAACTGCCTTTTTTCTTGAGTGATGGTACGTCGAAAAAAGGCGCTATTATAGACAGTGTAATCGCTAGGGATAGAAAAAAAACAAAATAGAATCCGCTAACAACACATATGGCTAGCATTACTAAATTAATGAGTAATGCGATTCCTGCTATTTTTAATTGGGTTTGATTTTGCTCTCTATAAGATTTTGAATAGTAGTTGTGGCGCATATAATAGTAGCATAAACTCTTCGTATAAATTAAAAGTCGTTTAAAACAACAATTTAATATTTGCGTAAGAATTGGTTAAAGCGTCTTGAGCTTGGCTCTCGTTTAACCACTCTACTCTAGTAATGCCTTCGTTTTCTTGTGGTAATAACGCACCGGTGTACTTCGTTTTCATTTCGAACCAATGGGTGATTTTTATTTTAAGCTTACCGTTACGCTTAAAAATATGATAGGTAATTTCTAAAGGTTTTACTATTTCGAGTCCAGAAACGCCAGTTTCTTCTTCAACTTCTCGCAAAGCTGTTTCCTCGATAGTTTCTTTTTTTTCGGCTTTCCCTTTAGGCAAATCCCATTTATCATTTCTATAAATAAATAAAATCTCCCCGTTACCATTGTACACTTTTCCACCTCCAGCAATAACGTTAGGCAATTTTTTAAGAAACTTTTTGAGTAGCGTTTCCTCGTTATGGTGTATTAACCGTACAGAACTCACTTTTTTCTTAGCTAAAGTTTGCAGCACAGCCTCCATATTTACATCCTTTAATAGAAAGTTTTTAAAATCGGTTTCCTTCTCTACTATTGTATTTAAAAATATAGGTTTGTCATTAACAAAAATGCGATACATATATAGGTACAAGTGTTTATTTGTTGCTTGTAAAAATATAATTTTTTAAAGAACTGAGCAGAGTATTAAAAATATTTTTTTTTCATCATTCCATACTCTACTAAATTAAATTATTGTTTATTTTTGCGCTTATGATTATCGACAAATATACTGCCAGACAAACCGCGAAGGTATTACTACAAGTTAATGCCATAAAATTACAACCTACCGATCCATTTACTTGGGCATCAGGCTGGAAATCACCTATTTATTGCGACAATAGAGTTGTGCTTTCTTTTCCGTTAATAAGAAATTATATTCGCGAAGAAATGGCCAAGTTTATAGAGCAGCAATACGGTAAGCCAGACGTTATCGCTGGTGTAGCCACAGGAGCTATTGCCATTGGCGTTTTAGTTGCCGAATATTTAGGTATTCCTTTTGTATATGTACGCCCCGAAGCCAAAAAACACGGACGCCAAAACCAAATTGAAGGCTTTATTGAAAGCGGACAAAATGTGGTAGTCATCGAAGATTTAATTAGCACAGGAAACAGTAGCTTAAATGCCGTTAAAGCATTAAAAGAAGCAAAAGTAAATGTAAAAGGAATGGTTGCTATATTTTCTTATGGCTTTGATGTGGCTTCAAAAAATTTCGAAGACGCTAACATCACTTTGCATACACTAAGTAATTACGAGAGTTTGTTACTAGAAGCTGTAGAGGCTAACTATATTAAACAAGCAGAACTTGCAACTTTATCAGATTGGAATTCTAATCCTAGCGAATGGAACGCTAATTGATACTCCTGTAATAGAACATAAAAACACAACTATGAATTTAGAATCACCAAAAGTAACGGTACCAAAATCCGCAGAAGAAACTTTTGCTTTTTTAAGCGACGTTAAAAACTTTGAAACTCTTATGCCTGAAAACATTAGTAAATTTGAAGTTTTAGATAACGAGAAGTTTTTATTTGCTTTAAAAGGAATGCCAGAAATCGTATTAAAGAAAAAGGAATCTGTACCACCAAATAAAATTGTTTTAGGAGCTGCCGGTGGCAAATTAGACTTTTCTTTAACAGCAGATATTAATGCTATCGATGATAATTCTAGTGAGGTAAAACTTCTTTTTGATGGGGAATTTAATGCTATGATGGCCATGATGATTAAAGGACCAATAAGTAAATTTATTGAAACTTTAGCCACTAACATGAAAACTGCCGTTTAATACAACAACGAAATTTCTTTAAGACTATAGGTTTTTAAAACAGCATCCTCTAATAATACGTTAAGATGCCCCGATGGCGATACGCCTTTTATAAAACCAGCAAATACTAAGCCTTCAGCATCTTTAAATGTTGAGGGTTTATTTTTTCTAAATAAATAGCTTTCGTACAATTCGTGTAGTTTAGAAAACGAACCGGCTTCTAAAACTTTAAAATAGCTTTCTAAGTGTGTTAAAAATACAAGAAGCACTTCATCCAACTCAAAAAATTGCTGTGCTTGCATGGCCATAGATGTTGCTTTTGGCAAATTAACAAATGTTTTTTGGTTGACATTTAGCCCAATACCTATTATTGAAGAATCTAAACTGTTGTTTTTTATGACATTTTCGATAAGAATTCCGCACAATTTTTTATTTTCTGACAAAATGTCGTTTGGCCATTTCACACTTATTTTTCGAACTTTAAATGCTTTTAAAGTATCTATTAAAGCTAGCGAAACAGCGATACTAATATAAAACTGGTTTTGTATTTTTAAGCCAAAAAAGGCCTTATACACACTAAATGTTAGATTTTCGCCAGGCTTAGCATTCCAAACAGTTCCCATTTGACCACGACCTTGTGTTTGCTGTTTTGCAACAACAACAGTAAAATCTTCTAAGCTATTATTAAAACCTAAATCTCTTAAAAAAGAGTTTGTAGATTCGGTGGCATCAAGTTTGATTATACGCATATAAATTGGTTATCTTCGCGTTAAATATAAATCATAGAAATCTTATGATTTTTTTAAAGTATAAAGAACTAAAAAATAATAACTTTGCACAAATTAAATTAGATTAATGGCAATAAAAGAAATTAATACAGATGCACTTATAACCGCTATCATTGGTGGAATTGAAGATGTAAAGGGTAGCGAAATAAATATTCTAGATTTAAGAGAAATAGAAAACACAGTATGCGATTATTTTATTGTTTGTGAAGGAAACTCTAACACCCAAGTAAACGCAATAGTAAGTTCTGTTCAGAAAAAGGTAAGT
>JAGPVI010000355.1 GCA_018067115.1 Bizionia sp.
TAAATGTTCCTTATGACGTCTATACTATTGAAACAGAAATTTCTCAAAAAGGAGACACCATTAAATCTGGTTGGTTTGTAGACAGACGAGATAAGCTTACGCGTAAAAAACGTTGGCAACAAGAAGATGAAGACACCGAATACAAACGTAACGATTTAGATAGAAAAGTTGTAAACCCAAGTCAAATCCGAAACATCATTCGCGAATACAAAAAGGCTTTAAAAACTACTATTTATCCAAATCGTATTGACGAAAATGGCGATTACGAAGTACCAAAAACATTAGTCTTTGCTAAAACAGATAGTCACGCAGACGATATTATAAAAATCATTAGAGAGGAGTTTGACGAAGGCAACGATTTTTGCAAAAAAGTAACCTATAAAATTGAAGAGGACCCTAAATCAGTTTTAAACCGTTTTAGAAATTCTTATTATCCACGTATTGCAGTTACAGTAGATATGATTGCAACGGGAACAGACGTAAAACCTTTAGAAGTTTTATTGTTTATGCGCGATGTAAAAAGCATTAACTATTTCGAGCAAATGAAAGGTCGTGGTACGCGAACCATTTCAAAAGACAAATTAAGGGAGGTCTCCGCTACCGCTAACTCAAAAACACATTTCGTAATTGTAGATGCTGTTGGTGCAACAAAGTCCAAAAAAACAGATAGCCGCCCGCTAGAACGTAAACCTTCTATACCTATGAAGGATTTATTAGGTGCGGTAACTATGGGACACGTTGACGAAGATTTATTTCTATCCTTAGCAAACCGTCTAATTCGTTTAGAAAAACAAATCACAGAAAAGGAAAAAGATAAATTACTAGAGTTTTCTGGAGGTAAAAATCTAAAACAAATTACCAAGGAGCTAATTACAGCTTTCGACCAAGACGAAATTGAAACCAAAGCACAATTAGAAATCGACAAAATTCCTGTACAAGACCAAACACCGGCTTTAATAGAAGAGGCTAAAAAGAAAGCGCAAGAACAGTTAGTTTTAGAAGCAAGCAAAACGTTTAACGGAGAGTTAAATGGTTATTTAGATAATGTTCGCAAACAACACGAACAGATTATAGATAGTATAAATATAGATACTGTTACTAAAAGCGAATGGGAAACAACTTCCGTAGATAAAGCAACGGAGATTGTAAAAGACTTCACAGCCTATTTAGAAACTAACAAAGACGAAATTCAAGCCCTAAGTATTTTTTACAATCAACCGTACAATCGTAGAAACATCACCTTTACAATGATAAAAGACCTGATGGAAAAACTGCTATTAGAAAAACCATTACTAGCGCCAGACTACGTATGGAATGCTTATACTGCATTAGAAAATGTAAAAAGTAAACAACCAAAAGATGAATTAACCGCATTGGTATCTCTAATTAGAAGAGCCTGCGGTATAGACAGCGAGCTAAAAGCTTACGACAAAACAATAGAAGCCAATTTTAAAACCTGGATTTTTAAGCAAAACGCAGGACAACACAACCGCTTTACACCAGAACAACTAGACTGGTTACGAATGATAAAAGATCACGTAGTAAGCAGCTACCATATAGAAATAGACGATTTAGAGTACACCCCTTTCGATGCCCAGGGTGGAAAAGGGAAAATGTATCAGTTATTTGGTAAGCAAATGAATGAAATTATTAATGAATTGAATGAAGTGTTGGCAGCATAAAAAATGACAAAATTTAAAAATAAATATCGCATAGAATCTAATAGATTAAAAGGATGGGATTATGCAAATAATGGTTTATATTTTATCACCATTGTAACCCAAAACAGGGAATGTAATTTGGGCCGAATAGAAAACAGTAAAATGATAAAATCGGATTTCGGTGAAATTGTTGATGAGCAATGGTATAAATCGTTTGAAATACGCGATGAATTATTTTTGCATAAACACATATTAATGCCCAATCATTTACACGCCATTGTGGAATTGGCGAATAATGATAATGACGGTAACGGTGATGATGGCGATGGAACGCACATCGTAGAGACGAACAGCCGTTCGTCTCCACCATCCCAACGACAACAACACCCCAAACGCCAACCCAAATCCATATCGTCATTTGTGGCAGGATTCAAATCATCCGTTAATTCAAAAATTGATGATTATATTGATATCAACAATTTAAACATCCCAAAATACAACCGAAACAATCATTTTTTTTCAACCCAATTACCACGACCACATCATTCGCAATGATAAATCATATCAAAATATTTCCAATTACATTATGAATAACCCTGAAAAATGGACAGAAGATAAATTTAACCCAGTAGTAGTGAAATCGACCAATTTGGGCGACTCAACCAAAAACACAGACATATGAGCAGCATAATGAGAGAAGATTGGATTGAATGTACTTTAGGTGAAGTTTGTGAAGTTAATATGGGGCAATCACCACCATCTTCAACTTATAATACTGATGGAATTGGATTACCCTTTTTTCAAGGCAAAGCTGAATTTACAGACTTACATCCTGTAGTAAAAAAATGGTGTAGTGTTCCTAAAAAAATTGCTAATAAGAATGATATATTACTTTCGGTAAGAGCACCTGTTGGTTCAACTAATATTGCAGACCAAGAATGTTCAATTGGAAGAGGCTTGGCAGCAATTACCTATAAATATGGAAATATGTTTATTTGGTATTATTTAAAATCTATTGAACCAAAGCTAGATAGTCAAGGAACTGGAACAACTTTTAAAGCAATTTCAGGTACAATTCTTAAATCTCAAATAATTGAATTTCCACCTCTAGTCGAACAAAAAGCAATTGTAAAAAAAATAGAAGAACTCTTTAGCAGTTTAGATAGCGGTATTGCAGACCTTAAAAAAGCACAAGACCAACTGGTTGTTTATAGACAAGCGGTTTTAAAAAAGGCTTTTGAGGGAGAATTGACAAAAGAATGGAGAGAAGGTATCGTAAAGACGAACAGTCGTTCGTCTCAATTACCTTCTGCTGAAGAATTGTTGGAGCAAATCGAAATAGGAAGACAAAATTTTTTTAATAAACAAATTGAAGAATGGGAATTAGAGTTAAAAAAATGGAAGGAAAAAGGAGAAATAGGCAAGAAACCTAAAAAGCCACGACCTTTAACTATTCCAGACGCACCAAATAACGGACATAACGAAAGAAAATGGGTCATACCAAACAATTGGGTTTGGTCTCAGATAGGAAGTTTATGCTTTGTTACTAAGTTAGCTGGTTTTGAATATACTGATTATGTTAACTATGATGAAAACGGAGATTTACCTGTATTAAAAGCCGAAAATGCTGGAACAAATGGTTTTAAAAAAACTGATTTTTCAAGGGTAAAATCCGAAAGCGTTAAAATGCTTAAGCGTTCACAAATTTTCGGTGGAGAATTATTAATAGTGTTTGTTGGTGCAGGAACAGGTAATGTTGCAATGGTACCTTTCAATCAAAGATATTTTCTAGGTCCAAATATTGGAATGGCAAGACCCTATTTTGATTTAAATTCAAAATACTTAGAATTATTTCTTCAATCTGCATTTGGTAAGAGTTTAATGATGTCTGCTGTTAAAGCAGTAGCACAACCATCTTTATCTATGGGAACAATTAGACAAGCGCCAATAGCATTTCCATCACTAGAAGAACAACACCAAATCGTCCAAGAAATAGAATCTCGTTTATCGGTTTGTGATAAAGTAGAAAAAGACATTGCAGATAGTTTAGAAAAAGCCAAAGCTTTACGCCAAAGTATTCTTAAAAAAGCTTTTGAGGGTACGTTGTTAAGTGAAGATGAAATTGCAGAATGTAAAGCAGATAAGGATTATGAGCCTGCTAGTGTGTTATTAGAGAGGATTAAGAAAGAAAAGAGGAAAAAATAGCAATATGCAAAAACTGCAGAATTGAATAACCTAGGAATCCTTGATAGTTGAATAAATGAACTTGTGCAAAAAATGCAACAGTTCAAAAAATATTAAATGGAGAAACAAAATCAAATAGAAATTTATAAAGCCAAAGATGGTTCTACTCAAATTAATGTGCAATTTGAACAAGATACTGTTTGGCTTACACAAGCTCAAATGGCAGATCTGTTTGGTAAAGATGTAAGAACCGTAAACGAACATCTTAAAAACTTATATGCTTCAGAAGAATTAATGCCAGATGCAACTATCCGGAAATTCCGGATAGTTCGTCAAGAAGGGAATAGACAAGTAAACAGAAATTTAGACCATTATAATTTAGATGCCATTATTTCTGTAGGTTACAGAGTTAATTCTAAAAGAGGAACTCAATTTAGAATGTGGGCAACTCAAACCTTAAAGGACCATTTAGTTAAAGGTTATACAATTAACGAAAAACGTCTAGCACAAAAAGAACAAGAAGTACAAATATTAAAAGATGGTATTACCATTTTATCCCGAAGTGTCAGCAGAGCTATTGAAGAAAAGGCAGCAGATAACGACTGGTTAGCTGTTTTTGCCAAAGGTTTAAGCTTATTAGATGATTACGACCACGAACAATTAGACGCAAAAGGTTTAACTACAAAAGAAACAGATTACCCAAGTTTAGAGGACTATCAAAAATTAATCAATCTAATGCTAGCCGAATTTGATAGTGATGTATTTGGCAAAGAAAAAGATAAAAGCTTTCAAAGTTCTGTAGCTCAAATTGCAAAAGGATTTGGGGTAACTGATTTCTACCCAACTTTAGAAGAAAAAGCAACAACGCTTTTATATCTAATTGTTAAAAACCATTCGTTTGTAGATGGTAATAAACGAATAGCTGCAGCTTGTTTTCTTAAGTTTTTACAGCAAAACAATATGCTTTTCAACACAAAAAATCAACCTATAATTAGTAATGATACACTAGCGAGTTTAACGCTGTTTATAGCTTCTAGCAAACCAGAAGAAATGGAAACCGTAAAACGTTTAGTAATTAGCGTATTAAATAGAAATAAATAAAATGACAGACTCTACAATAATATCAAAAATATGGAACCTTGCTAACGTACTTCGTGATGATGGTGTAGGTTATGGCGATTATTTAGAACAAATTACCTATTTGCTATTCTTAAAAATGGCAGACGAACTCAATAAACCACCTTATAATAAAGGTTTGGTTTTTCCAAAGCTGAAAGATGTAGAAGGTAATGAGGTCGTAGATGCCGAAATTGCCAATTGGGAAACCTTATCTAGCAAACGTGGTGCGGAATTAGAATCGTTTTACAGCCAATTATTACGTACACTTTCTACAGAAAAAGGAACGCTTGGGCAAATTTTTACTAAAAGCCAAAATAAAATACAAGATCCTGCCAAATTGCTAAAAGTCATCAATCTAATTGACAAAGAAGAGTGGTCAATGATGGGAGCAGATATAAAAGGTAAAATTTACGAAGGCCTTTTAGAGAAAAACGCAGAAGATACCAAAAGTGGTGCCGGCCAATATTTTACACCAAGAGCATTGATAAAAACAATGGTAGCTTGTGTAGAACCGAAACCAATGAAAACCATTATTGACCCAGCGTGTGGAACTGGTGGTTTCTTTTTAGCAGCTTACGATTGGATTGTAGATAACAACAAATTAGACAGAGAAGAAAAAGAGTTTTTAAAGAACAAAACCTTTTACGGAAACGAAATTGTTGCCAATACACGTAGAATGTGCTTAATGAATATGTATTTGCACAACATTGGAGAAATAGATGGAGAATCGTTTATAAATCCAAATGACGCCTTAATTGCAGACGATGGAGAGCGATACGATTATGTTTTAGCAAATCCGCCTTTTGGTAAAAAAAGCAGTATGACGTTTACCAACGAACAAGGCGAAATTGTAAAAGAAGATTTAAGTTATAGTCGTCAAGATTTTTGGGAAACAACTTCTAACAAGCAATTAAACTTCTTGCAGCATATAAAAACACAACTAAAAATAAACGGTGAAGCTGCGGTAGTGTTACCAGATAATGTATTATTCGAAGGTGGTGCTGGCGAAGAAGTACGAAAGCAACTAATGAAAACAACAGAGTTGCATACTATTTTAAGATTACCAACAGGAATTTTCTATGCACAAGGAGTAAAAGCCAACGTGCTATTTTTCAACAATAAACCTGCTAGTAAAGACGCGTGGACAAAAGAGATTTGGTTTTATGATTACCGGACAAATGTGCATCATACGCCAAAGAAGAACCCAATGCGCCAAGAACATTTAAAAGAGTTTATGGACTTGTATAATGGCAAGAACATTAACAAACGAAAAGAAACCTGGAACGAAGAGAACCAAGAGGGCCGCTGGAGAAAATACAGCTATGATGAGATTATTGCAAGAGATAAAACAAGTCTAGATATCTTTTGGTTAAAAGACAAAAGCCTAACCGATTTGGACAACCTCCCCGACCCCGACATTTTAGCCAATGAAATCATTGAAAACATAGAATCTGGTTTGGCTAGTTTTAGAGAAATAATGGAAACGATAAACGGAGATTCCGTATAATACAATCGTCTCTGTTGTTTTAAAAAAAACGCCACAGTAGACTGGAGCAAACGCGACGATGTAAAAGCCAAGCTAAGACTAAGACTAAGACTAACTGTAAAGAAAACACTAATATGTTACGGCTACCCACCAGATCTCGCCAAACTAGAAGCCGACAGAGTCCTAGCACAAAGTAAAAATTTGGCGGAGTTTTTTGCGGGGGATCTTAAAGTATAAAATAGACCTGAGACAAATTAAATAATAGATGGAGTTATAAGATAATGTTGAGGGTAAGAACTTAAGCAGCTATTGCCATATCATAGAATAAAACGAGTAGAAAATGAACAGAAATAGCTCAATTGAAACAAGATTAGGAAGTGTTGCTTATACCCTACTAGGAGTAAGACATTCAACCTTGCATTATTTTTTCAGAGATTTTAAAATTGATTATTTATCGCAATGTGAAAACATAACGGATAACGATGCAGCTTTTGTTTTAAAGAATTAAAGTTAAAACCAAATTTTGTTTTTTTTCTTATTGAAAACAAAACGTTTATAAGAATATACCAGCAGGATTATTATAATGATAAATCTATTGAAATTATGTCTAATAGAATCGTAAGAAAGGAAGAAGAAGTCTAAGAATACCTAATAGCAATAAATTATAAAATGGATCCTAAATACCCTTATAGGTATCTGTCTTCTTACCCTATAGATTACCGTATAGATCAAAATGGTAATAGTTATAAGTTTTTAGGTTACGATAGCAATCATAGATACGAAGGCAACTTTGAATATAGAAGACGAGATTTAAATAATTACTTATTGATATACTTTCATTAAAAATTAATGGGTTTTCATTAGCTTTTTACCACCGTACTTCTTAACAAGAGATACAGTATTAATGTATCCAGATAACTATAAACGCCACGATACCATCATTAAACCAGAGCAAATAAAACTAGCTGGTATTAACTTACAAGACATTGCTTTTGTTTTAGAAGATCGAAACGCAATGGTTAAAAAATGGAGAAAGCTTGGTGTTAAGTGCCTGCTAGTGG